>JALOPY010000269.1 GCA_025453735.1 bacterium
TTGCCCGTCGCCTCCACAATCTCGATCTCTTCCTCCGTCAGCCCGTAAAGCCGAGCCCCCGTTGATCTGCCCTTCCGTGGCCTCGATCAGGCCGCTTTCCAGGGCAGTTTTTTCGTCAGGCGTGTGAGCTTTGGGGAGCTGTTTATGCAGGGCGAGCATCTTCTCCACCCGGGAGACTATGTGATCGTGGCGGGCGACGTATGTGGCATCGGAGAGGTCAACGAGATTGATGGGAACTTTTCTGAAGCTTTGAGACGTAGTTGATAACTAGAAAGAGACTTAAAAATTTCAAAAAAGAGATTCAATAACTATGATTTCAATGATTTAAGCATATTCGATATTCACTGGGAAATTCTTGCCGATGGAAAATCCATTGATAAAGGATTGCTTTCAAAACCAAGAATTTTGCCCAAAGAGAGTCGGATCATAACTGCTGATCTATCGAAAATTAAGCTCGAGCCAGGCGTCGAATATTTTCTCAATTTCAGCGCCAGAGCGACTGAGCCTGAGCCGCTCATTCCGGCTGGCTATGAGATCGCTTATGAGCAATTTCAATTGCCCATTGAAATGAAAGTAGCAAAAACCGATATTTCCAGCCTGCCGAAATTGACGCTCAGCCAATCGGATCAGACGATCACGGTGAGCGGTAAAAATTTTCAACTTGAATTTGATAAAAATAGGGGGACGATTTCTTCCTATAAATTTCAAGGCACACAATTGATTGAAGCTGGATTAGAGCCAAACTTCTGGCGGGCGCCGACGGACAACGATTTTGGCAACGGGATGCAGAAACGCTGTGAGATCTGGCGATATGCGGGGCGGTATCGAACCGTCGATGAAGTTCAAGTCGAACAGATTTCTGATTCGGAAATCAAAATTTCATTCCATTTTGATTTGAAAGAAGCCGAATCGAAACATCGAACCAGTTTCACAGTGCTTGGCAGCGGAGATGTGATCGTGGAAAATAATTTCACGCCCGGGCAAAAGGTGCTGCCCGAATTGCCCCGTTTTGGCATGACAATGGCGATTCCGAAAAGCTATGATAAAGTGGTCTGGTACGGCAGAGGTCCGCATGAAAATTACTCGGATCGAAAGACCAGTGCACTGGTTGCCGTTTATCGCAGCACCGTTCGAGAGCTGTTTGAGCCCTACATCAGCCCCCAGGAAAACGGCTACAAAACCGATGTCCGCTGGGTCGCTTTCTTGAATGAGAAGGGGGATGGCTTGATGGCAGTTGGCATGCCGCTGATATGTTTTTCGGCCCTGCACTACACCAATGAAGACATGACACAACAAAGCCGTGGCACCATGCACCCGACGGATTTGCAAGAGCGAGACTTTGTCTTTTTGAATCTGGATTATAAACAGATGGGTGTCGGTGGCGATGATTCCTGGGGAGCGAGATCGCATCCTGAATATTCTTTGCCAGCGCAGGAATATTCATATAAATTTCGATTGAAGCCTGTTACCAAGAAGGATAATTTGATGAGCGTAAGTAAAGGCATGAAATAAATCATTCGTGAAAGATGGAGACCATTTTGGTAATGGTTTCCATCTTTTTATGAAATCATGAAAATGATATAGATCTATTCCTGCCTTTTTTCAAGTCTTTTTAAAATATTTCCAGGAAATTTTTAGTTGACTTTAACCTCGTTTATTTTTATATTTGCATCGACTCCAATTCTGTAATCAAATATGAGGAATGAACCATGGAACAGCTTGCCCACAAAAAATATTATACTCCTGAAGAATATTTGCAGCTTGAAGAACAGGCTGATTATAAAAGTGAGTACTACAAAGGTGAAATTTTTGCTATGTCGGGAGGATCAGTCAATCATAACCTGATTATTGGCAATGTACATGCCAGCCTCTACCAAAAGATGAGAGATAGCAAATGTTTCGCTTTTATGAATGATGTCCGATTGTGGATTGACGAAAAAAATCTGTTCACCTATCCCGACATCATGATCGTCTGCAGCAAAATTGAATTCTACCAGGATCGGAATGATACGATTACCAATCCGCTGGTTATATTTGAAGTCCTATCTGAATCGACGAAAAATTATGATCGAGGCGAGAAGTTTGTTTTTTATCGGTCGATACCATCATTTCAAGAATACATTTTAATCGATCAAGCCAAAATTCATGTGGAACATTTCAGTATTGGTGAACAAGGCAAATGGATCTTATCCGAATATGATGATCCCGATAATGTTCTAAAACTTAACAAAGTTGATTTTCAGATTCCGCTGAAAGATATTTATCATCGGGTGGAATTTGGAGAAGATAAACAAAATTAGCATTCCCAAACCTCTCAGGTTTGAGAATGCTTTTTTTATCTCTGTCAATTATTTGTTTTCTTCACCCTGCTTTACATTCTTCACATACTTATCCAGCCACGTTAGCATCTCCCACATCACATGCATAGTCGATTCACGGGCACGATAGCCGTGGCTTTCATGGGGGAGCATCACCAGTCTTGCAGTAGTGCCATGACCTTTCAGGGCATTGTAAAATCGTTCGCTCTGAATCGGAAAGGTACCGGAATTATTATCTGCCTCGCCATGAATCAGCAGAATCGGTTCATTTATTTTATCCGCATGCATAAAAGGCGACATCTTGAAATAGATGTCCGGGGCTTCCCAGAATGTCCGTTCTTCTGCCTGGAAGCCAAATGGCGTCAATGTCCGGTTGTACGCGCCGCTGCGGGCAATTCCAGCCCGGAACAGATCGGAATGCGCGAGTAGATTTGCGGTCATAAACGCTCCGTAAGAATGCCCGCCAATGGCAATTCGATCACGGTCGGCAATGCCCCGCCGCACAACTTCATCGATTGCCGCTTTTGCACTGGCGACAAGTTGCGCGATGTACGTATCATTCGGCTCCTTCTCCCCTTCACCGATGATCGGCATGGCAGGATTATCAAGAATGGCATAGCCCTGGGTCAACAGCAGCAGATGCGACGTAGGGCTGATTCGGATAAATTGGTGCGGCGAGCCGCGCATCTGTCCGGCCGCGTCGGCGCTTTTGAACTCCTGCGGATACGCCCACATCAGCATTGGCAGCGGACCATCTTGTTCCGCGGAATAGCCAGGAGGCAGATAAAGCGTGGCTGTCAATTGAACGCCATCGTCTCGCTGGTAGGTGATAATCTCTTTTGACACCTCTTTCAGCGCAGGCGTGGGATGCGAAAAATTAGTGAGCTGTTGAAAGCGCTTTGTCGTCAAACTTCTCAAGAAATAGTTCGGCGGCTCAGTGGCGGATTCACGACGAGTGACAAATTCATTATTTTTTTCCGAAATGAACGATACAAAGGATTCGTAATATGGCGCTTCGGATTGCCACAATCGCCTGGTTTTTAACGTCGTCAAATTCAATTGATCCAGGAAAGGACGATCTCCCTCTGGTGAAGCGCCAAAACCGCTCAAAAAAATAGATTTGCCGTCATTAGATGTTAACAGCACCGATGTCCCAAATTCGCTCTTCTTAAGCAACGGTCTGCCGGGATCTGAATAGCGATCTTCATACGAGCGATCGAACAGGAGTTTTGCAGCAGCAGGCGTGTTGGGCGGAACGAGCCAGGTCCTGGTTTTGCGATTTTTGCTCCACGATTCATTAATCAAAGCCAGTTTATCGCTTCCCCATGTCGCTCCAGCATACCTCATTTCAAGCGATTGCAACAGAGTTGGTTTCGCTTTGAACGGCGCAGCTAACATAAAGATTTTATCTCGAATCGCTGATTCATTGCGGGGATCCCCGTCATCCTGCGCCTCCGCCCAGAACAGCGTGGCAGGCGCATCTTCCCGCCAGCTTACATTCCGAGGTCCCTTGCGAACCGCATCGAAGGCAGTGGGAATGTCTTCTGCCAGCGGCAAATCGGCAACCTGGTAAATGACGCTGCCGGACAGGTCCCACACTTCAATTTTCATCGGAAAATAATAGACCGGCACCAGGTAAGAGTACGGTCGATGCAGAGTTTGCACGAGCAAATATTTTCCATCAGGCGACGGTGTAACTTCAGCATAAATCGCAGGATCGCCGATTGATCGCGTCTCGCCGGTAAATTTAACCTTGATGATTTGAGATGTGGTGTAATATTCAAATTGTGATTCGTCGTACGGATTTTTCAGAAGATCCTGATAGGTACGAGATGGGGCTTTTTTCCCAACATTTTCCTGAATCACCGGTCCTTGTGGCAGGATCGGCGCTTGAGGCGCCTCTCCCCTATTTTGTGGAATCGTGAGGCAGAGAAGCGATTGATTATCCGAAAGCCAACTGATCGCATTGCCGAACGCATCATTAATAACTTGATCTGTTATTTTTGTTGCACTGCCAGCTTGAATATCAGCAACCCATAGCTCGATTCCATTTGACGATGTCAACGTGAAAGCGACTTTCTTGCCATCCGGCGACCAGAGCAGATTGCTGATCTTCGCGTTATCCGGGAGTTGAATTAATCTCTCTTCGCCAGAAGCAAGCGTTTTGACGATTAATTTGGAAAAGAATCCACTTCGGCTGGGACCATTGGTTCGGGGATTAATGCGCAAACCAGCGATGCGGATTTCCGGCTGAGCAAGTTCTTCGATGGAAGGCAGTTCAGCGCGTTCCATAATCAACAGCCACTTTTTCGCCGGACTGATCTCGACAGATGGTATTGATGGCGCATCGATAATAGTGGTGATTGCTTGTGGCGGTTTCTGGTAAACCAGATTATCCTGGGCGAAAATCGTTTCAGAACTGATTAGAAACGCTAAAGCGGCAAGCCAAAAGACAATTTGGACTGGCTTGATTCTGGTTGATAAATTTGCCATTGTTTCTCCTCCCGATTATTTTTGCACTGTTTTATCAGGACATTAATAAAGCCGCCGCTCCCAATAATCCAGCATTTTCTTCCAGAGATGATTTTTGAATTTTGAGATGTTCTCGCGATCCGCCAATGACGACAACGTCCGGATCTAAAATATTCACCATCACGGCTACGATTTTCCCCACGTGAAAACCAAATTCTGACCAGGCATTCAGAGCCATTTTTTCTCCCTTCGAGGCGAGATCGTAAATCAATTTCGCTTCTGAATCTTTGCCTGAAAGCTGTTTGTAAATTCGCCGGATACTTTTTGCCGAGCCATATTCTTCCACCGTTGAATCGAGATATGGGGCGCACCAGATTTCCGCAGCAGTTCCGGTTGCTCCCGCGAAAATTTTGCGGTTCATCACGATGCCGCAACCGCAGCCTGTCCCCAGGGTGAGTCCACAAACAATCGATGCATGTTGCGCGGCGCCAAACCACGCTTCTCCGAGAACAAAACAATTGCCATCATTATTAATTTTGACTGGCTTCTGAAAATAGTTTTCTAATCGTTTCCGCAATGGGAAAAAATGCAGCGTCGGCAGATTGGGCGCTTCCAAAATGATTCCCTTTTCCAGATCCAGCGGACCTGGAGAACCGATGCCAATCCCTGC
>JALOPY010000270.1 GCA_025453735.1 bacterium
AACGATGTCCTTCCAGATCGTGATGTCCTGCTCGCGAAGCACCTGGGAAAAGGCGGACGAAAAACAGGTTATGATTACAAAAAGCAAGAATAATAAGTAATGGTTCATTTTTTTCATATTAATTTCTCCCTTTGTTTTATCCCTTCAGTCTCAACTCGTTTATGATTTTCATACAATCAGACCAGATTATTTCTTCTTCTCAAATCCAATATGGTATCAGTCATAAAGCCTATCACTACTCCAAAAGAATTAGCCAACAAGTCCATACTATCGTAAGTATTACTCATGATCCCAAATCCATCAAAGACCTCGAAAAGCTCGACGCCAGTTAGAGCAATTACTGCAGTAAATAACCTCCTTTGTTTATCTTTTATTGGTATAAAAATCATTATAAGCCCTATATAAAAATAAAAGGCAAACGATACGGCAATGTTACCTGCGTAGCTGTGAACAAGTCGTATCAAAGGTCCTGAATAATGTGACTTGAACATTAATACAAGCGCGCCAAGAAGGATAAAACCAACATAACGAATTCTCATTTTAAAGCGATCACTATGCAAGGGGGTTTGAGAAAAGCTCGTTTTAATAGATCTAAATATTTTCATTCTGGTTTTTCCTTTTCAAATTTTCTGTTCATTCCTTCGGTCGTAACTCTTCGATGATTTTTGCATCCACCCAGTAGATATCAAACTTTCTGCTGAAGAAAATATATTTACCATCGGCGGTCACAAAGGAATTCCCTTCGAGTGCCGGTGAATTAATTTTATCACCCAAAGAAATGCTCTGGGTCCAGGTCCCATCAGGTCGATGATAAGCAATATAAAGATCAGAGTTGTATGTACCCGGTCTTCGTTTGGCAAAAATAATGTAGCTTTCATCCGGAGATACAAATGGAAATCCCCCCTCCAACTGGGGTACTTTTTCAGCAGGCAGATATGCGCCATTTACGAATCGAAATCGGACAATCCCATCATCATAAATATTTCCATTGGCTGAAACAGTCGGTGCATGAATTGCCTTCGTATGAACCAGGTTATCTAAATGATAAGGCTCTGACCAGATTCCTTCGATTTTTTCTGAAACCCAAACATTGCGGACGGATTTTGTATTTGGAACCGGTCGTCTCGAGCAGAAATAAATTTTATTTCCGTCAGGAGAAAAACAAGATTCACCGTCGATATACTTGCCCGAGAAAGGAGCGATGACCGGTTCATTCCAGGTTCCATTACGCTGTCTTGTTATGAGTACCAGACTCCCGTTTCTGGTGAACAGTATTTCACTTCCAGAGGGTGAAATTTCCAATGCGTACTCATCCGCTTCGGTTGACACAATTCCTTGAGCAAAAATTTCTGGAGTCTCTCCCGGCGGTTTCTGGCCCAGGTAAGGACCTTTGAGAACCGGGAAATCACTTTGTTGAGCAAAACTGCTGGCTGCAAAATTAATGGCTATTAAAAGTCCAACAAAATTCAGCTTTTGTTTCATCTTTGCTGTCCCCTATTTTAGAATATAAAAAGCGATCAATCTGTTGACTGGCTGTACTGATACTAATTTTCTCGCCAATTCAATTCCTCTATCTTTTTTATTGAATCTTCATCATTGGCGCTTTTTGAAACCAGTAATGCTTTATCCCGCCATTTTGCAGCCGCAGGAATATTGTTTTTTGAATAATAATATTTCGCCAGCTTCAAAAAAGGATCGACGTACAAAAGATTGAATTGCTTGACCAGCGGCTCTGAAACATGTAAATCATCGTACCAATCTATAGCTAAATAATCCAACCGAAGGTCATTTTCAATGACCTCTTTATTGCGTTGATCACTGTCGAATGGCTTCTCACTATATGTCAATACCAGACCCGTCAAATACAATTTGTCCTTAAATTTTTCATAATAAGGCTTATAAACTGTCCGGGCTAAATGAATTGTGATATCAGGATAATTTGTTCTCAACAATTCCGTCAGCTCATTAAAATAGGTGGTAACATCGGTTGTTGATAATTTCTCTACATCTAAATGAATCCCTCTATCCGCTAAAATGGATTGCAGATAATCCCGGTTTGAAAATGTGCCATGCATGGTCAGGATCAGGACATCGTTTCGGATTCCTTTTGCATTCTGCAACACCCAGGCAGGATAGGTATCGTTATCACCATTCGTAAATAAAATTGAATTTGGGCTCGTTGAATTCAAGATATTGTAATTGAGGTTGTAAACTCCAGTGGAAATATCTTTGCTCTCATACAATTTCTTACAGAATTCAATGCTTTTTTCTTTCTGTCCGCTGAGTGTATATTCCTTGATGAATTCCCAGTATAAATCAGACGCGTGGGGATTTATTTGATAGGCTTGTTCGAGGCGAGAAAAATCAGTGGCATAGTTATAATAATGGATAAAATGATACACCCAGGAATCGGGAATGGCTTTGCCCATTTCCTGATAGATTGAATCCATCAGCGCTTCCCTGGTGTTGGTTTGTCCTTTGACATTTGCCCAGCCATACCTGGCGGCAAAAAAGTAGCTATACCAGGCAGCCTCATTCTGTGGATTTTTCGATAGCTCTATTTTCCACAATCGTTCCTGGTTTTTATACCATTCTTTTGGTTTGACAACATAACAGTATCGATTTACTTTTTGGGGAGTATTTTCTGCCGATTGTCCATAAAGAAAATAAGAAGGTATTGAGATTAAAACATAGAGCAGTAATAGTGACCAATTGGTTGTAGACATATTTTCCTCCTGCTTTAGCTCAATTATTTTTTCTCAATTTCTTTTAACATCTTTATAGCATTATCATTATTTGGATTGATTTCGAGAGACTTTTTATAATTTTTAATTGCATTCTCTGTATCTCCGCTCTTCATAAACGCCTCACCCAGGCTGTCGTACACGTTGGCGGAATTGGGAAATTGCTCAACATTGAATTTGAAAATCTCAATCGCTTCATGCATTTTGCCAGTGCCTAACAGCTCATAACCGAATCCGTTAATCATGTATTCGTCGAAATAGAAGTCGCTGCCTTCGTTCAGTTTTTGTTTGAGCTTTTGCAGGGCATCTGTCAGGGAGGTATGCTCCATCTCTGCTTTGAGAAATTCCGTAGCTAAATTTTTGCCCTGCAGGAAAAAAATATTGATATGACCCTGGTGCTGTGGTCGCACCCATTCATCATTATTTTCAAGATAAATCGGCATCTGTTTGACAAAGGAATATTCAGTATCCAGAGAGAGCAGCTTATGAATCTGCGCCAGTGATTTTCCCTCAGCATCCGCTGTTCTCACATCGTTCCAGAGCTTGCGGATATAATGCAGATGGGTTGCCGCCCGCTCTTTTGTCCATACCTGGTTGCCGCTGCAAATCACCCGGTCCACGCTATTTTCTCCCTCAAATAATTCTTCATAAATACGAATCCACCGAGGAACGTCCAGCTCGGCATACGTGTTATGCGGATGCGGCGCAAGATGATGGGCGTGCAGAAGAAATCCGGGGATAATGGCGATGCTCTCTTCCGGAATTTTTGCTACCGTCATTCCATTATAGCCAGCTTTTCCGAACCAGGTCAATTCCAAAGTTAAATCTCCGAGATCCAATGTTTTTCGGTCTTCATAAACGACTGTTGGCAGTACCAGCGAAAAGCCGGCTTCAAGATCATCCGCCCGCTGTTTACAGGTATTCATCCAACTGATTTCATTTTTCTCCTGCTCTGATCCCGGCTCGTGTGTCTTCAACCGTTCACGTGAAACACCCTCTTTCCAGCGCCACATTTCGATCAAACGGTTGATCTCGGCTGCGACTTCGTCTTCTTTGCCCTTGTATTTTTGTACTAAATTGGCGTGCCCAATGATGGTGGTGTTTTGGTAGGCAGCGTTCCCGCCGAACATATCCAGCCGATCCACTGTGTTGATGGTATAGACAAAATCATCCCGATTGAGCGCTCTGGCAATTTCGTTTTTATATTTCTGTGCCGTTATTGCGGACCAGAAAGTATTGAAAACGACCAATCCTTTTTCGGATTTGACAACCAACTGATCTTCCCCACCTTCAGGATCGATCACCACAACTATTTTTTCAGAAATTTCTTTGATCTGAAAGTTTTGAGCATTAATTATTTCAGAGAAGAAAAAGGAAATAATAAAAATACAACCAGCGATTAACATCAGCTTTATTTTGGCGGTAGAGTTTAATCGAAATTTGCTTTCAGTAACCATTGGATTCTCCCTTTCACTTTTATTAAATTCGTTTAATTTTTTCTCTAATTTGTGTATCCAGCCGGCAAAAGTGACCTTTAGAATAAAGCTTTATTTATCCCGCAATTTTGGAAATAGCGCCCCTACCCTGGATTGATATTCAAGATAGTCATTACCAAACTTATTGATTAAACATCTTTCTTCAATCAGCGCCTCGTGATAAAAACAAAAAGCCATGATTACGCTCAAAAAAATGAATAGCCCTGATAGCGCAGCGATGCCAGTACCCAGACAGATGAAGAACGTTGCCAGATACATCGGATGTCGTGAAAATTGGTATGCCCCTGTGGTAATCAACTGAACCGCAGGTGTAGCAATGAAATTATAAGTGGCTATCGCCATCACTGTCAAACCAATAATAAAAACAGATAAGCCAATGTAAAACCAGGTAGTGCCAAATTGAAGCGGTAAGAAAACAGAATAGATCATGGCTAATAACCAGACTAAATTACCAATGAGGCTGATATATTTCTCAAACCCGGTGTGTCTCGCCTCGTTGGGGACATGACTTTTTTCCATGACCTGTTTGTTTATCAGCATGATGGCAAGCATCTGAATGAGAAAGACACTCATGAAGATCCAGGCGTTGCAGATACCTATTTTGAAAGCTGGCATTAAAGACATTTAATTACCTCACTTTTATTTTGTATCTAATACTGCTTAATCAGATTAAAGCTATGGCTAA
>JALOPY010000271.1 GCA_025453735.1 bacterium
ACTGCTGGATCAGATAACTCATATGATCCATTTTCATTAGTCGCTGGAAAACGAATTAAATCCAATGATGTTAATTTGGTGAAATCACGACCACCACCGCCCAGAATAGCAGGCGTTCTATACCACTGTTGAGCCCGTGTTGCGAGCGTCATACAATCTTGAACGACTGCATCTCTATTTGCATTTACAGCGCTTGTGCTGAACATATTCACGCCCACTACAATTGCGACGCCGACAATGATCGCGCCCAGAACCAGTAATAACAGTTGTTGTTGTCCCATTGTTGCTTCTCCTTAAAAATTTTGTTAGATTTGAACTAATAAATTTGAATTAAAAGTTGTTTAAAAATAAGTTCTAATTTTTGCCCAACCGGCGAATTCTTTCACCCCCCTTCGGGTTAGGTCTTTTGATTTTAGATTTACGATTTATATTTTTTGAATTTTCAGCTTTGTGTTTCTTTGAGCATGGCGCAGAGCGCATAGCGAGCAACGCGCTGGTCATACAACTACGGTTTCCTTATAAGATTGCTGTTTATTTTCGGGCAAAAGATTCAGCAGCTCACTCATCTCAAACGGCTTGGAAATTTTTGAATATTGGTTTGATTCCTGATATCGTTCTTCATAGTCCTTAAAATTATAAGCCGACATCAAAATCGTTTGAATCCTGGGAGAGAGTTTGGCAATCTTATTTGCCAGCTCAAAGCCGTTCATATCCGGCATCCGGACATCGGATAGCATGACATCGTAGCCAACCACCTTTATCTTGTCGATTGCCTCGAATGCGCTGCCAGCCACATCCACATCAAACCCTTCCCGCTTCAATCCGATGCTGAGCGATGTCCGCACATTTTTTTTATCATCAACAATTAATATCTTCATTTTATTCGCCTGTCGTTAAATTCGAGTTTGGCGTTTCGTTTTTTTGTCTATTTGTGGCTACCGATGTTCAACAATTATGCCAGTTTTTCGAATCCAAAAAATATTTATCAAGACAGGGCTAAGTGTTATAATTTCTGTTTGTTGTCAAGGTGATAAATTTTATAAACAAGCTCCTTTTTTCTTGATGACCCACTCTGTATTTCACAATGAAATTTCAATCGCTTTTCAATTTGTAATATGAAGCACAATCGACCTTTTTCAACACCAAGTCACCAAGCTAACGCGAAGGACACGAAGATAGAATTAATAGGAATCCTAATTTCCCTTTGTGCTCTTTTTTGGTTTATTGTTAGCTCGCATATTGAGATAGATTTTTAAATTGCATTTAATTTTCTATTTTTTATGAATAACCTTATTCTTGTTTCTAAAACCTTAGTAGCTTTAGAAAAGCCGCTTGCCTGAAACCTTATTACCTTATTTTGCATAAAAATCGAATAAGGTAATAAGGTTAAAAGGGGGGCATTTTCTATTTGCTACTAAGGTTCTGTGCAGTTAAGAAGTTTAGACTTATGTTTTCATTCACAATTGACAATTCACAATTGTCCATTATCAATTGAAAATTGTTAATTTTTAATTGATAATGCGCCTTGCGCATCTGCCTTTGGCATGATTGTCAATGAACCATCCCTTATTGTTTCTTAGCCTGACTGCAACGGGCATAGCCGCCATGCGCTTGGCGCTATGCGCTCTGCGCTACGCCTCTTTGTACTCCCCAACATCGATCCCATAGCCTTTCAACTTCCGCCACAGCGTCGTAGTGGAGATGTCAAGCTGCTGCGCGGTTATTTTTTGATTGCCGTTGCATTCCTCCAGGGTTTCCAGAATCAGGGATTTTTCCATTTCAGAAAGCGTCAGGCTCCTGTTGTGGTTTCTTCGCTCGGAAATATCTCGTATGCTTTTTGAATTTGTAAACGGCAAATCTTTAATTTCGATAATTTTTTTTGAGTTTAGCGCGATGAGTCGCTCGATAAAATTCCCCAATTCCCTGACATTGCCATACCATTGATGATCCACCAGCATGGACATGGCAGAGGGAGAGATCGCTGGCTTTTCCCGGTTTGATTTTTTAGTATGATAGTTTAGGAAATGATAAATCAAAAGGGGAATGTCTTCTTTTCGCTCCCGGAGCGGCGGCAGATGAATTGGGATAACATTCAATCGATAGTACAGGTCTTCTCTGAAATTTCCTTTTTCGACTTCTTCTTCTAAATTTTTATTGGTTGCTGCGATCAATCGCACATTCACCCGGAAGATTCGATTATCCCCAACTCTTCGAATTTCGCCATCCTGCAAAAATCGTAACAGGCTGGCCTGAATCTGGGGAGCGATTTCTCCAATCTCATCGAGAAATAACGTGCCTTCATCAGCTTCCTGGAACAATCCTTTCTTATCCTTGATTGCGCCGGTAAACGACCCTTTCACATGCCCGAACAGCTCGCTCTCTAACAGGTTTTGCGGCAGGGAGCCGCAATTTACGGTGATCATCGCCTTATCTTTGCGCAGGCTATTGGTGTGGATTGCTTTGGCGATCAGCTCTTTTCCAGTCCCGCTTTCGCCGGAGATCAACACCGTGCTGTCCGTTGTAGCGACCTGGGAGACAAGCTTCAATATTTTGTTCATCACCGGGGATGAGCCGCCGATGATGTTCTCGAATTTATATTTTTCATCCAACTCCTGTTGCAGAAATTTGACCTGCTGGAACATCTTTCCTTTTTCAATCGCTCGCTTCACCAGGATCAGAAATTCGTCATTATCAAATGGCTTGGTGATGTAATCGTAGGCGCCAAATTTCATTGCTTCCACGCCAATCTCCGGACTGCCAAATGCGGTGATGACAATGACCTCTGTTGTCTCATAATATGTTTTTGTCGCTTTCAGCACCTGCATCCCATCGATAGGCTGCATTTTCAAGTCAGTGATGATCAGATCAAAGGATTGTTTTTTTAATTTGTCAAGCGCGATCTGTCCATTTTGCGCTTCTTCGACAGCATATCCCTTGCTGCGGAGCAAAATAGCATAAGCTCGTCGGGCATTGTAATCGTCTTCAACGAGTAATATTTCGATCATGGTACGTGTGTCCTGTTGTGGTAAATGGATTGATTTTTTTGTAACAGTTTAGCGACATGAAGAGATGCCGTTGAAACGGCAATGATCGGCATTTCATCATTTTCATTTCTGTAGAGAAAATTTTAGAATTTTCTACAGTAGGGAAAATTCAAGAATTTTCTATAGTAGAGAAAATTCATGAATTTTCTCTACAGAAATTCAATTGACTAAACAATTACGATGCTTTGGTGGGTAAGGAAATAATAAATTGACTTCCTTTGCCCGGTTCGCTTTCAACGTTGATTTCACCCCCATGATTATGAATGATCCGTTCGCAGATGGCGAGTCCCATCCCTGCTCCCTTTTCTTTTGTTGAATAAAAGGGCTGAAAAATCTTGCCCAAATGAAAATCATCGATCCCAGTCCCGCTATCTTTAAAAATGATCTCGATACATTGTCTTCCGGAGCGGTTCAGCGCCTGCCTGGTGAATGTATCCAGGCTGCCGCCGGATGGCATGGCATCGATGGCATTGAGCAGAATATTGATCATCACTTGCTTCATCTGGTTGGGATCGACCTGAAGCAACGGAAGATTGGAATCCAAATTCAATTTCTTTTGAATCCCATTGCCAAATTTATCTTTGAATAGCTTAAATATATCGCGAATCAAGATATTGATATCGGTCTCCTTGATCCGCAGTTTTTTCGGATTGGCAAATTGCAGGAAATCTTCGATAATTTTATTGAGACGCATGGTCTCTTCGCCAATGATTTCGAGCAGTTCCTGGTCTTCACCACTCAAGTCCAATCCTTGTTTCAAAATGCCGACTGATGTATTGATCGCTCCCAATGGATTTCGAATCTCATGGGCAATCGCAGCAGAAAGCTGCCCGATCTGAGCTAACTGTTCGGAGCGAATCAACTTTTTTTGAAGATCTTTCAGCTCGGTCACATCGGTGATCGAGGCGAGTATGTTCTTTCTGTCTGGGGTAAGCGTCATGGTTAAATTGACATTTTTCACCTGCCCGCCGCGCTCGAGAAAATTGCACTCATAACTTACTGGAGTTTGCATTCCCCGGATCCCATCCGTTCGATAAATATATTCCTTTATTTTGCGTTGATCTTCCCGAATAAAGAAACTGGAAAATGCGGTGATGTTACCTTCAACATCTTTTTTGAAGCATCTGCTGAGTTCTTCAAATCGTTTATTGACCATCAGGATTTTATCATCCATTCCGAACATGATCACCGCGGTGCCGGAATGCTCGAACAGGGTTCGATATTTTTCCTCAGAATCTCTCAGCATGCGGGTCCGCTCACTCACGAGTTTGGCAAGATTTTCGGTGTAGTTCAAATGAAAACCACGTGATTCCTTCAGCTCAATGGTCATTTCATTGAATGACTTTGACAACTCTCCCAATTCATCTCTCCGGTCCGTCTCAACGAGCTGAGTTAAGTTGCCTGATGCAACTTCTCGCGTCGCTTTCACTAATTGCTGAATCGGCGCGGTGATCCGCTGAACTCCCAGGAATACAAAAAAAATGCTGATGAATGCGACAATCGCAGCGATCGTAATGGCGTTATTTCGCATATCTTCCAGCTTGGTATTCATCTTGTCATGTGAGATTCCAAAAATAACACGAATTGATTTTTTCGTCATCATCGGTGAAGTCAGTTTAAATTGCAAATTACCTGAATTATCGATGACTTGTTCGATCCTGTCGAACAGGATATGCTCGTCGTTTATATATTCCTCTTTCTCGATTTCAATGGTATTCACTAAATGATAATAAGGCGATCCATCCGTCAATGTCCTGGTGAAAATTTCTTTGTCCTTCACCCTCATTGAAAGATTATTAAGATCAGGAGTAAACAGCCATTTGGGGTCTTTAACCCCGAGATAAGCGCCGCTTTCATCTAAGATTATCGAATAGAAAAT
>JALOPY010000272.1 GCA_025453735.1 bacterium
TTTGTTCAACCGTTTCCGGCATGAGTATCAGTCTTGCCTCTTCGGTTGCCGCGTCCTCCTGATCGCCCTCCCCATCCTCGTCAAATTGTTGGCGTATCAGTTCTTCATCGACAAAGATCTGATCGGAAAACATCGAGAGATCATCTTCTTCTTTGGTTATGCTTGCGAAAGAAGCTGGCTGCTCTGCTTCTTCTTCGAATAATTCGCTTGCCAAATCTTCATCCGGTTTAACGCTGACAATTTCTTCCTCTTCCGGGACAATGAGCTTTTGTCGCTCTTTTTCAATTCGCTCAAAGATGGGCTTGATTTCCTGTTCCAGCTCATCCTTTTTTTCGATTGCTGTTTCTTCAAAAAATTCATCATCAGCAGTTGCTGATTTGATCACGGGTGATGCATCCAAAAAGTCTTCTTCGTACGTCTCAGGAATCTGTGGAATGTCGATTCTCTTGTCCTCTTTCGGTTCGATTTTGCCGGGCAAAACCGGCTTTTTAGCAGGAGGAATAGTCGGTTTGATAAAACCTTGCTGATAAAGCCTGACGATACGTGTTAGCGCGGTAAGATCATCCAGTCCGCTATCATCAATAATTTGTTCAACATCACGCTGACCATCTAATAAATCGATAAAATTGGTAGCATCGCCACTGACCTTCTTTTTCTCCATCAGGAGCTTGAATGTTGGAGTAATTGTAAAAGCAGTTTTGGGAGAGGATAGCTGGCTGATCAGTTTCTCGCGCAGTTCTGTCCGTTTGATGCCTTGCAAAAGCAAACCGAGGTTGCTCGTTGAAATTTCGTCAGCAACATCGATTTCGCGAAAGACCATGTTGAAATAACCTTTTCGCCAGGGAAACATTTGATAGGCGGCGGTTTCCTGTTTGAAATCTCCCATGCTGGCATTCACTACTGCGCCGTCTCGAAAATAGACATGACCGGTTCGCCTGCCATTGCTGATAGTCAGTATGCCGGTTTTACGCTCGACTCCGAAACTTTCAATCAAATCAGCCAGGCTGAGCTGATCCAGACGTCCGGAGAATTTCATGTATGTTTCAAGCTGTTCTGCTTTTCTGCGCTCCAAACGACGGAGGACCATGCGGATGTGGGCGATAACCTCCTTGACATGCAGTGGCTTGATGAGGTAATCTTTGGCTCCCAGCTCAAACGCGCGCACTCGTTGTTGTATTTCACGTTGATTGGTGAGAAAAATCAATGGCAATGACGCGGTATTGGGATCCGCATGTAAACGCTCAAGTAATTGATAGCCATTCAGCCCGCTTAAATTCACTTCGGTGAGAATGAGCTTTGGAGGAGTTCGTTGAATCTCCTCCCATGCTTTATTCCCATTGGGGGCAGTTATCACCAAAAAACCGGACGCTTCCAGATTTTCTTTCAATATCTGGAGGTTCTTGATATCTTCATCGGCTACCAAAACTATTTGATTGGTCATACCGTCTTCTCTCAAATCGAAAAACTTCGCTTGCTATACCTGGAATTTAGATATATCCAATATAATTAAAATTTAATCCTGTGTCAAGTATTTTTTTGTTGTTTTATTGAGAAATAATCGCTGGATAAGCGGATAGCAGACTCGGAAGCTTAGAATATTTCATAGATGTTAAGCCAATGTTATTTCTGCCAATAATATTGATCGTTTGTTAAACGTATTTTATTGGAATCTTGTTAGGTCTTTTCAGTTATGACACAGGAATTCTGGATTATCCCTTTCTTTCAATTGTTATGGTTTTCCGATTTTTCTGACATCATTTCTTGCTTTAAAAATATTTAGTTAGATACTGTATTGGATGTCGGTTGGTAGATATAAACAGTATCTGCTATTGTTTTATAGATAAAAATGCAATCATAATATGTGCTATCAACAAATGTGATTGCCTGCTTTGCAAGTCGATCCGATGTGCCAGATAGCGCCTTGGGATCGAATTTCAGCTCGTTTTCGTTGTAGTCCCACAATTCAAAAGTTACAGTTGAAGAATCTCGCTCTAATTTCAGTTTGATTGGATAGTCTTTATAATTCCTCACCAGGCTGCGCAACAGGGAAAGAAAAATATTATACGCTGGCTTATTTTCACTATAGCTGCCAATTACATCTGGATCGCCGTTTTGGGCAATGATTTGAAAATTTGCCTGGAATTTCCAATCGTTCATAATTTGCTGCGCGTCTTGCGAAACAAATTCAACAAAATAGATTTCTTCGGAGGGGTAAGTCTTCACCAGGTCTTTCGCGCCAAAACCATTTTTACCGACATCAATAATTTCCATTCGGGTGACGAGCGTCTCCGGAATAAAAAACTCATCCATCAAATAGTCGATTAGCTTTGCATCAGATATTGTCATCAGCGGAACGGATGTTTGTGAAACTCGTCCCTGGGCTGTAGTATGCTGCTGTGCTGCAGCAAGGTTCACGACGACAAGCATTAAAATTAAAATTGTAGTTAAAGTTTTCATTGGCTATTCTCCCAACCACATCTCCTAAATTTGGTGAGCAATTGAATGATACAGTAACCAGCTCAGCGTTTGCCGAGAGCTTAAGATCTTTCATATTGCGTGCGAATAATATTTAACTTGTGGACATCGCACCCCAAAAATTTTACTTTTCCTGTTTCGCCTGTTCCCACCAGGAAAGAAAAAACTGGTAAAAATCAAATGTTGTTTTTTCTGACGCGGGATATTGACTGGTCCCAAACGAAAAGATCGTGTTATCCTGACCTCGGGCGATGTTGCCAGTTCTCAGATAGTTACTCTGTTTTTTAAAGCCGCTATCAATCAGCATTGTGGATTGAGTTCCTTCAATCAAGCAGATACGTATCTCTTTGCTTTTTTCTTTATACAAAAGATATAGCTCAAAAGTCCTGTTTTTATGACGAAAAATAACTCGCGAGGTCAGGTCCTTTTCCTCATACATCATAAAGCTTTGTGTCACTTTATTGAATTCAGCAGGATGCTTTTTTATCCAGCGTAACAACTCATCGATAATGACAGAAATATCCTGGGCATTGGTGACTTTCTGTTTGCTGATCAACGGAATATCTATTACCCCTGGCCCAGGGATTATTTTTTCAGAGGAAATTGCAACTTGATCTTGCCTGGGATAAATTTTATTATTCCCTGAATTATTTTGGTTGACGACAACATTGTTGATCGCTACTGTGGGACCAATATTTTGTGGTTCAACATATTTTTGCGGCAGTAAATTGGTTAAGTTGTTTTTTAAGTATTCATTTTGTTGTTCCATCGAAATGGGAATATCTGGTTTGTCAATCGAAAACCTGGCACTGTATTCAGGAATTTGCTGTTTCTCAGGAATATATTGCAGTGACTTTTCAGGTTGTTGATTTAAAATCGAGCTGACATTTTTATCCAAAAAATTGAGATCAACAATTTCTGACAAATCTTCATAGGATGGATTGGAGCTTGTACTCGGATTCAGCGGTGCAGGGACTTGTTGCTTTTTAATAATTCTATTGCGATCTGGCTCATACTTTTTCCAGTCAACCTGTCGATAAAATTTCGTGAACTGCAGATCTAATTTCGGTATTTGAGAATTTCTTAAAAAGATATACAGCAAAATAAAAAACAAAACGATAATCAATTCACAAATTCGTCTATAATTTGTAAATTTATTATTTAAGTTTTGGGTCTGGAGCTGTTCAAGTGTCCAATCCATTGTGTATTCTCATTTCTTAGTTTAATCCAATTTGCGAATATGACAGGCTTTTTAAAATTTGATGTTTTTCACAAACGTCCATCACATCTACAGTGGTCTGTATTTTTGTTTCTAAATCTGGCTCGATTACCACAACCATTTGTTTCAACTCTTGATGATATTGATAATTAAGTCGAATGAGGAATTGTTCCAGAATTCCTATTCCCTGGATGTGTTCGATTCTATTATTTTCTACGACAAGCTCAAAGGAGCTATCGCCTTTTACAGTCACGAAAATAAAATGCTGCTTTATTTCCTGCTGTCCGGAATTAAACGTTGATGGCAATTTTATCTGACTTTTAATTTCAAAATCCGTGATACCCAGGAACCCTAATAAAATAATAAGAACAACGTCAATTAACCGGATAATTGTCCCACCTCGGAGCATAAGCAAGATCCTTTGACAAAAGTGTTTTGCAATAATTCTGAAAGAATGAAATTAATCATCAGATTTTAATATAACATCGATTCCCTTGGGAATGGCAAGAAAATCACACAGATTTGCAAGCGCCAGCGTGTGCTTAATTGGCGTATCCCAATTGGAACGAATTCGAACTCGGGTTTCAATTTTGTTCTGAATATTCTCATCGTTTTTTGTTACAATATAAAATTTTAGAGCATCAAAATTGGAGATTAGTTCGTTTTCATTCTCGATCAAATACTGCCCATCGGGCATGATCCCAATAATCAGAAGATTTTCTTTGTCAGGCAGCGAATAATTTGTTTGAGAACTTTTCGGCAAATTAACCAGACTTTTGCTGCTGATTTCACTGATTGAAATAAATCCAAACAGGAGAATGAGCACGACATCAATCAGCCGGATAACAATTCCACCCTGGCTCATCATCGAAGTTTTCCTTTTAAATTAACCCTGTCCCAAAGCTTCAAATTCAAATTTTGCTTTTTTTATTCCTTTTGCTGTAGCGCGAACCGAGTTGAAACCTGGTTCATTTCCCAATGTGAAATATGCTTCAGCAATGCCATTTTCATCAGTTTCAGTATCGAATACCCTTTTTTTCTCAGGAAAATATCCGTTTCCTTTGTTCACTTTATAGGTGACAGGCCAATTTGGCACAGGATTATTAAATTTGTCAATGATTTTCACGACAAAGGGATCTGTTAGCTCAGCTCCGGAGGTTGAATGCTGATGATTCCCGGAAACGTAAGCCATCCGATCAGGACTTGTCGGTTTGCCCCAGGCGCT
>JALOPY010000273.1 GCA_025453735.1 bacterium
AAAGAACGCAAGATCGGCAAGTTCGAACAGGCGAATGGTGGCACGATTTTTCTCGATGAGATTGGCGAGCTGCCGCTCGATGCCCAGGTCAAATTGCTCCGTGTGCTGGATGAGCGAAAATTGACCCGCATCGGCGGCAATCAAACGATTCCTTTGAATGTCAGAGTGATTGCAGCCACCAATAAAGATTTGCAGGAAGAAATCAACAGGGGAAAATTTCGGCTGGATTTGTTTTATCGCTTGAATATTGTTACCATCACTGTCCCATCCCTGCGGGAGCGGAAGGAAGATATTCCATTGCTGGTGGAACATTTTATCGACAAATACAATAAACGATTAGCGATGAATGTGACCAGCGTTTCCCAATCAGCCATGAGCTATTTGATGGATTATCCCTGGCCTGGCAATGTCCGTGATCTGGAAAATGCGATTCAAAGCGCCATGATTCTGGTGCAGGGTGATACCATTCGTGTCGAAGATTTGCCGCTGCGGCTGCGGGGCTATCCTGAAATTTCAGATGAATTGATGCCGAGCGAACAGGGATTGGAAGCCCAGGTTTTAGAATTGACCAATAAAATCGAAAAGGAGCTGATCATCAAGGCGCTGGAAAAATGTAATCAGAATCGGACCAATACAGCGGAGTTGTTGAAGGTTAGTCGGAAGACGCTGTTTAATAAGATGAAGCAATATGGGCTGGAGTAAATTCCAAAACTTAAATCTCAAATCACAAATAAATTTCAAACGGCAATTTCCAAATTCCAGATAGTTATTAAATTGCTGTGCTCAAGCCCTTTTGGAATTTGATTTTTGAGCATTGAAATTTGTTTGACATTTGTTTTTTGTATATTGAGATTTTTTAAAAGGATTGCTAAAATGAAAGCATCAATATTTGTATTTTTACTTTCGATGATTTTTAGTACGAGAGGCAAGGCTGTGGAGAAAATTATGGAATCGATTCCCAGGGAAATTTCAGGCTGGCAAGCAGATGCAGCGGATGAAGTTTATGATCGGGAAACGCTTTACGAATATATCGATGGTGGAGCGGAATTATACCTGACCTATGCTTTTCAAAACGTTTTTGCCAGAAGATTTGTCAAACAAGATGCGCCTGAAATCGTGCTGGAAATTTATGATATGAATTCTTCACAAGATGCTTATGGCATTTTTTCTTCGGAGCGGCAGGATGAGGAAGTGGGGATCGGGCAGGATTCAGAATACGGCGGCGGCTTGCTGCGGTTCTGGAAGGATAAATATTTTGTCTCAGTTCTGGCAATTGGCGATGAGCAAACTGCAAAACCAGTTGTTTTTGAGCTCGGCATGAAAGTCGCCGAAGCGATTCCTGCAGTTGGGGAACGACCTGACCTTTTAAAATATCTGCCTCAGGAAAATTTGCTCAAAAACAGAATCCGATTTTTTCATACTCATACGATTCTCAATCGACAATACTACCTGGCAGGTGAAAATATCTTGAACCTGGATCGCCAGACCTATTGTGTTTTTGCGCCCTATCAGATCGATAAGAATAAAAGCTTTTTATTGATCATCCATTACGAAAATCGGTCGCAAGCTGAAACCAGCTATTTGAGTTTTTTAGCCAACTATCTGCCCGAAGCGCTGGGCACAGGCTTCGCTCAACTGGAAAATGGGAAATGGGCGATGATCAAAACGTCTGGCAAATTTTTGTTTATTGTATTTGAAGCGCCCTCCAAAGAGTGGGCTTCGGGTTTGTTGTCAAAGGTGATGCGAGGGATGGAACTGGAGTGATGGAATTGTGGAAGAATGGAAGGTTGGAATTGTGGAATGATGGAACGATGGAATAATGGAATGATGGAATAATGGAATAATGAATTAGATGGATTGGTTTCCACTATTCCATTGTTCCTGTTCATAGAACCAACGAATTATCCAACAGAGGAGAACTGCCATGAAAGAAAAAATTACTCGTAGAGATTTTATGAAAGGCACGGCGGCTGCGGCAATGGGCATGGCAATCGGTCTCAGCCCTGAGGAGATTCAGAAGACTAGAGTCATCCTAATCCGCCACCAGGATGCGCTGGATGAAAATTCCAAACACAATGCCGATATCATTCAGCAGATGCTGGATGAGGCGGTGATGAAGCTGCTGGATCAAAAAGATGCAGTGGCAGCCTGGAAATTATTGATTAAACCAGAGGATATTGTTGGCATCAAAACCAATGTGTGGCGTTATCTGCCCACTCCTGCTGAATTGGAGGGGGCGATCAAAAAGCGGCTGCTCGACGTGGGGGTGAAGGAAGAAAATATCGGCTTGAATGATCGCGGCGTGAGAAATGATCCCCTGTTTCAAAAAGCCACGGCGCTGATCAATACCCGCCCGCTGCGAACCCATTACTGGTCGGGCATTGGCGGCTGCATCAAAAATTTGATCACGTTCGGCGAGCGCTGGCCCGATTATCACCCCGATAGCTGCGCTGATCTGGGATTGCTGCTGAAATTGCCTCAGGTTCAGGGAAAAATCAGACTGAATATTTTGAGCGTACTCAATCCCCAATTTCACGGCAGAGGCGCCCATCATTTCGATCCCAGGTATGTGTGGAATTATAAAGGCTTGATCGTCAGCACCGATACAGTCGCCGTCGATGCGGTGGGATTGAAGATCATTCAGGCGAAACGGCTGGAACATTTTGGCGAGGAAGTAGAATTGGAAACCACGCCGAAGCATGTCAAAGTTGCTGGCGATAGGCATAAAGTTGGGGTGAGTGATTGGAATAGGATCGAGCTGGTCAAGCTGGGCTGGCAGGATGGGATTTTGATTTAAAGTTGGAAGTTTGAAGTTAAAAGTTTAAAGTTGAAAAAAAATATTAGAGAGCAATGACTTATGAACGCCAGAATATTCATCATCGAAGATGATCCAGATATTTGTGAGATTTTGGAATATAATCTCAAGCAAGAGGATTTTGATACCGAGACATTTCAAGATGGGCAAAAAGCTCTGGATACAATTTTAAAAGATCCTCCCGATTTGATATTGCTCGACCTGATGCTGCCTGGGAAGAACGGTCTCGAAATTGCCCGAATTATCCGCAAAGATGAGCATACTTCCAATGTGCCGATTATCATGATCACTGCCCGTTCGGAGGAAATGGATGTGCTGCAGGGACTGGAGCAGGGCGCTGATGATTATATCATCAAACCGTTTCGCCCGAAGGAAGTGATTGCCAGGGTGAAAGCTCTGTTGCGCCGTCATCTTCGGGATGAGGATAAAATTTACCAGCATGGCGAATTGATCGTCAATTTTTCCAAGCATCAGGTGACATCGAATGAGGAAGATTTTGATTTGACGCCGAAAGAGTTCCTGTTGCTGAAGGCACTGATTCAAGCTAATGGGCGAGTGCTTTCGAGAGACAAATTACTGGATCAAGTCTGGGGATTTGATTATTATGGCGATCCCCGTACCGTGGATGTGCACATTCGGCGCTTGCGACAAAAATTGGACAAGTGGGCAGATTTTGTGGAGACGGTGAAAGGATTTGGGTATCGGATCAAGCCGGAGTGATGGAGTGATGCTGTTGGAATAACGAAATAGTGGAATTCTGGAATAGCAGTTCGATCAAAACTCTGATTGCAATCACCTGAAAATATGGAAAGAAACCCTTCCGAAGGTTCAAAAGCTTCGAAAGGGTATGTTCAGATAACTGAGGTTTTCCTCAGCTATATTAAATTCTGAAATCAGAAGCTTTGTTATCTGCGTGATGTTACGGCTTCGATTTTCGAAAACTCAATTTTAAAATCACAACTACCAGCAAACCTGCGAAAGCGAATAGCAATCCAGAAAATAATGCCCACCGAACAAAATAAGTTTGCTTCCCATCTGTTGGATAGAACGAATACGCCAGCGGCGGCTTGAATAGGTATCGCTCTAAATTGCCCCACAAAAAAGTCGCATCTTTCCAGAATCCTGTGTAAATCGTTCGTACATCTTCCACATTCGGTGGACGCCGAAATTTGAGGATTGAAAAGGCAGTAAACTCATCTCTGACTACCTGGTTGCACAACGGGTAAGGCACAGTGACGAGAGAATCTATTCCTGCTTCGACTGGCAAATTTATCCATTCCCAATCTTTATAAATGCGAGCGAAGGTGCTGTCAAATGCATTATGCTGGTTGAGATGAAACAATTCGGCGGTATTCAGAACCTGATCTTTTTTATCAGTGATATAAATATGACTATGGGACAAATCCACAAACGCCCAGCGATTTTGTTCCGGAATAAAAGATTCGGCCCAGGTATGCCCGGAATAGACAAAAATATTATCCTGAGTTCGGGCGCCAAGCATGAGACGAGTCTGAATTCCGGCGCGATTAGCAAAAAAAGTATAGATCTGACCATGCTGGGTGCACCATCCTTTGCCCGTTCCATCGATCATGTCCTGGTAGATTAGCCAGGGATTCATCCATCGAAAATCATCTTTTGGAACGCCGCGTGCATCCTTTAATTTGATGCGAAGATAACGAGAGAGTTTTTCCATTTTTGAAAATGTCGGTTCAGCGTCTCGAATTCCAATTTCATCATCGATAATCCGATCGGCTTTGGCGAGGTCTTCTTCTCCGACGTAAGCATAATCATCAATCCAGTAATTGACGGGATATTGCTTGAATTTGCCGCACGGAACATTGGCGCGGAGAATGTACACATCTGAATGATTCAACCCTCGTTCAGCATAAAATTCCTTCGAGTAAAATCGAATGGAAAGGTGTATGTCGGTCCCGGTTCCCGGTGGTAGCGGAGTCAGCGAGTAGCTATGAAGCTGTCCTGCATCATCGAACGCTTTTACGATTGGATCGCTTCCATTAATGATCTGGATATTTGCTCCATCAGTCACAATTTGCCATTGATCCACCTGTTTCGACCAGGCGATTTTCAGTTGTAATTGGGAGGGATAAAACGAGGCTTCTTTTTCTCGAACCAGGAAATGCCAGATATTCGCAATCAACAAGACTATAAATAAAATTAAAAGAACGATGAACACACGCTTTCGTGAGCTTTTC
>JALOPY010000274.1 GCA_025453735.1 bacterium
CGTGTTATTAATTTTTAAGATTATTGTGTAGCGACGTTACATGCAACGTCACTACATTTTGTCCTGGTTTTCTGTGTTTTTATTCCATTGTTTAACGATGAAATCGACCTGTTGTTCAATTGTCAGATTTGTTGTATCGAGCTCAAT
Organism: bacterium; assembly: GCA_025453735.1. GTDB lineage: Bacteria > Zhuqueibacterota > Zhuqueibacteria > Thermofontimicrobiales > Thermofontimicrobiaceae > JALOPY01. Next base: position 148 of record JALOPY010000274.1, read on the forward strand.
CGCGTCATCTGCTTTTCTTAGCGGCGCTGTTTCCCTGGTACAATCTATTTGATCGCGAGATTTCAATTCTTCGATAACGTTGTTCAAGTTGATTTTGCTGCTTGCTTGAAAAAAATCTTTCGCTCTTCGTTTTGCCCTGGCTTCAATTGAAGCGACCAAATAGATTTTCAATCTGGCATTCGGAAAAACAACGGTTCCAATATCCCGTCCTTCAGCAACAAGCTTCCCTTTCGCACCCATGTTGTGCTGCAAGCGAACCATCCATTTTCGGACAACGGGCATAGCCGCGACCTTTGGCACGCATAAGTTGACATTCTGACTGCGTAGCTTGTGCGTCACATTTTCGTCGTCTAAAGTTATTTTTAAACGACCCTTAGAGTGACAAAGTTCTATTTTTGTGGTGCTAACCAGGGACGATAGCTCAGCTTCATTTTCAAGATCAAGACCTTGTCGCAATGATTTCAATGTTACGGCTCGGTACATGGCTCCGGTATCTAAATAAGTAAATCCAAGCTTCTGGGCGACTAAACGAGCGGTAGTGCTTTTTCCTGATCCTGCCGGTCCGTCAATCGCGATGACATCAACTTTTTCATTCTTCATGTTTTGCCCGGTGCCAGAGATTTTAGCTGAGCGATCTCCTGATTCGTCAGAAATCGCCATTCGCCTGGTTTCAAATTATTAATCGTCAATACAGCAAATTGTGTCCGAACCAGATCAGTCACCTGGTAGCCCAAAGCCTGCAGCATCCGACGAACTTGTCGTTTCCGTCCCTCGTGAAGCGTCATTTCAATGGTGCGATAATCTTTTCCAATCACTTTCACATCACATTGATGGGTGATGCCATCGTCGAGCATGATGCCTGACATTAGTTTTTGGATGTGCTTTATTGTTATGGGCATATTTAATGTCACATGATAAATTTTATCAATCTGGAACCTGGGGTGCATCAATCGAAATGCCAGCGCTCCATCATTGGTCAATAATAACGCGCCTTTGGTATCTTTGTCGAGTCTTCCGACTGAAAATAATCGGTAGTCGTCAGGTATCAAGTGCATGACTGTTTTTCGCCGCAACTCGTCGTGCGCCGAAGTGACGTATCCTTTCGGTTTGTTCAATAATAAATAAACGAGCTTGTCGGGCAGATGAATCGGCTGCCCCTTCACGGTGACAATATCATTGGTTTCATCGATAACCTGGCTCAGGGATTGAACCACATTTCCATTGACAGCGACTGATCCTGATTGAATGTACACTTCGCTCTTTCGCCTCGAACCCAGCCCGCACAAGGCAAGATATTTATTCAGCCGCATCATCTGTTACTTCAGGCTCATCTAATCCTGATATTTTTTCGACAATTTTTTCATCGACTTCTTCTCCAGAGAATGGCAATTCTTCCTGGGGACTGCCGAGCAATTCTTCAATCTCTTTTGGTTTTGGAAGATCAGAAATTTCATTGATACCGAGGTAGCGCAGAAATTCTGGTGTTGTGCTGTACAGCAACGCTCGTCCAATTGTTTCTGACCTGCCGGATATAAAGATCAAATTACGTTCCAACAGATTTTTTACTACGCCATCAGAATTGACCCCCCGGATCATATCGATTTCGGGGCGACTGATGGGTTGTTTAAACGCGATGATAGCAAGCGCTTCCAATGCGGCACGGGAAAGCCTTGATTTTGCCTTGCCCTTATAATACTGTTTTATATAATTGGCTAATTCCGGTCGTGTCACAAACTGAAAGCCTCCTGCCAGACGAGCGATTCGAAACGCATGGTCAGTCTGGTCATACTCCGCATTGAGCTCTTCCACCAGGTTGTTGATTTCCGCTGGTGTCAGCTCTTCAACAACATTTTTAATTCGATTTTCAGAAATTGGAGTGTCGGAAGCGAAGATCAAAGCTTCGACAATTTTTTTTATCTCTTTAAATTCTATCACGCTTCCTCGCTATCCAAATTTCTCCAAAAGCCGATGATTGTCTTGCGATGATTTCTCCCCGGCGAATTAGCTCCAGCATCGCCATAAATGTGACGACGATGATTATCTTCTCCTGGACCGCTGCCATCAGCTCGAAGAATGAAATCTGCTTCACTTTTTCTAAATTATTTAAAATATATTCCACCTGTTCATCCAGGCTGATTTGAATATCAACAACACGATGGTACGTTTCTTTCGGAATCCGATCCAGCACCTGCTTGAACGCGGTGATGAGAGTAAAAAGTGATACATCTTCGGTTAATTCCAGTTCTGTTTCAGCAACTGTTTCTGTTTCTGAATAAAATCCCCGCGGAAATATTTTGCTTTGGTTGTCTTCCAGGTCAGAAAATTTAAATGCCAGCTCTTTGAACCGCTTGTATTCCAACAGACGGGTCACCAATTCTAATCTTGGATCGATTATCTCCTCATCTTCATCGGTTTCCGGATTGGGAAGCAGCATCTTCGCTTTAATTCGAATCAGTGTTGCGGCTAACAGAATGAACTCACTGGCGCTTTCCAAATCCAATAATTTGATAATTTCGACATATTCCAGATACTGGCTGGTGATTTCGGCAATTGGGATATCGTAAATATCGACCTCGTTCTTTTTTATTAAGAACAACAGAAGATCCAGAGGTCCTTCAAAATTTTGCAGTTTTACACGATATGTCATGATTATCCAAGATTCATTACTTGATAGACTTCGTCCATCGTTGCCATGGCAACTTCTCTGGCAACAGCGTTACCCTGTGCAATGACATCGTGGATTTCGTCGATATGCTGCTCATAGTAACTGCGTTTTTCCCGAAACGGCGCGAAATACGCGGCTAATTTTTGCGCCAGGTTTTTCTTGCATGCCACACACCCCAGCGCGCCGCTGCGACAATCTTTTTCAATAGCCTCAATTTCTTCAGGATTAAACTTTTTATGGTAGATAAACACATTACAAATCTCTGGTCTGCCTGGATCGCCCAGTCGAATCTTTTGTGGATCAGTAATCGCTCGCTTCACTTTTTGTTCAATGTCTTCCGGGCTATCAGAGAGCAGAATCGTGTTTCCCAATGATTTGCTCATCTTGCGCCCATCGAGACCGGGCAGGCGAGCAAAGTCGGTGACTTTGCCCGACGGAATAATAAATACATTGCCATACGTATTATTGAAACGACGAGCGATTTCACGGGTCAATTCTACATGCGGCATTTGATCTTCTCCCACCGGAACCAGGTGAGCTTTATAAATCAAAATATCCGCTGCTTGAAGCACCGGGTAACCCAGATGCCCGAACGCCATATTGCTTTCCAGTCCCAGGTCTTTTGCTTGCTCTTTTACCGTCGGGTTTCGCTCCAATCGGGGTATTGTCACCAACATCGAAAGCAGCAAAAAGAGCTCAGCATGTTGCTTGATTTGCGATTGGACAAAAATCGGGCTGACCTTTGGATCGATACCCGCGCTGAGCCAGTCGATCACCATATCTATCGTATTCGCTTTTATTTTGGACGTATCCAGGTCGGTGGTTAGCAAATGCCAATCTGCGACGAGATGGAAATTTTCATATTCACCCTGCAGCTTGACCCAATTTTCCAGCGCGCCAACATAATTTCCCAGGTGCAGTTTGCCTGTCGGACGCATACCACTCAGAATTCGTTTTTTCATTCACTGTCTCCATTAATCAAGATGTCGATCCAACGTTGCTTATTGCATATAAAGATATGGTTCCCAACGGTGATCAATGTTGCTGACAACATAGCGCATAAAGAATATATAGTTCGGTTTTTGAGGTCGTCGAATCAGCTTTAATCGTGCTTCCTCTGGCGTTCGATTGCCTTTTCGATTATTACATGTCACACAGGCGCAAACAAGATTTTCCCAGGTGTCTTCTCCGCCTCGATCCCGTGGGATAATATGATCGATCGTTTGCGGGCCATTCCGAGAACCGCAGTACTGGCATTGATGATTATCCCGCTTGATAATGTTTTTCCGCGATAAAATGATCCGCTTTCTCGGGACATTGATGTACCGGGTAAGCCGCACGATGCTGGGAAGCGGCAAACTGGTGCTTATCGAACGAACAAAGGAACTGTTCTTTTCGATAATCTCCGCTTTGCCCAGATATATCAGGATAATCGCTTTTTTAGCGCTGGTGATGGTCATCGGCTCAAAGCTCTGATTCAGGACCAGTACATGTGAATTTAACATGATGAACTAAATTAAGTTAAGCCATAGATTGAAAATTTAAAAATTGATTGCCAATTTACGATAAAAAATTTTAAGAGTCAAGCGTTTTTTAATTAACAACTTCGTAGCCTCATATTTTCAGATAATTCAATTTAGGACTGTGAATTAATTAACTTCCTGATTTGATAAACCAATCTTGCCTTTCGATGAGCAAAGATCATTCGTAAATGGGAAAGTTATTTAATTCACGTCCCTTAAAAAGCGATTGGTGAAAACAATTTCCATTGCAATATTCCTGTCATCTCGTTCGGGAATCTCGGGTATCGTGCATAAGGTTTCCGTTGGAGCAGCGGCTGTGATTGCCAACGCCAGGGCATCCAAAATATCATCTTTTGCTAAATCTTTTCGAGGATATTTTTGCTTTGCTTCGGAAAAGATTTTCTCTGATAATTGACAGTGATTTTGTAATAACCGCAAGCGCTCCTCAATCCCTTGATTTGATTTTTTCGGAAAAGCCATTGGTTTTCCACCGGCTAAAGCCCAGAAACAAATCTCCGGATGGGATTCTCTAAGTTTTCCTTTGACAGTATGATCACAAGCGAGGAGTTCATCATATCATTTGCCTCTTCATAACTTTTTGCATAGACTGCATCTCGTGACGGGGCAGGAAATACAGACGATCCGCGCATTTTCAATATTTTTCGCGCCTGAACATCGCATTGCCGGGGTTTTGAATTGGACAATCCAATTGGGATGTCGATAAATATTCGTTCATAAGTTTGAGATTCATGCCATAAACTTTTCGCATCGTCAAATACTTTGAAGTCGAAATTTAGACATTTCGAATCCAATGAAACGAGAAACCATCCCCTATGGCAGCCATCAACGCCAGCAAATTTTAATTCATTAATCTCCATCCCGTCAGCCCTTTCTGATAGATTTGAATCGCTCAACTAATAATTTTTACTACTATAAGAAATTCAGCAAAAAAATGCAAGAGAAAAAAATGTATTGATCTTTTCATTTTATTTTATTATTGTTTAGAGCTCAAATCAATCATATTGAAAGGAAATCATGATGAAAACATTACGATTGTCAATTCCAATCTTTTTAGTTTTTATCCTGACTGCAATACCTGTATTTGCTCAATCGCATCAAGCTGACGAATTCAACTGTTTTTCGGTCATCGTCGGCAAAAATGCTTCGGCTGATGGATCGGTTTTCCTCGCTCATAACGAAGACGACTATGGCAAACAAATCGTCAATTATTACAAGGTTCCAAAAATCCAGCATGTCGCTGGAGAAACCATTACACTTGCGACAGGAGCGGTGATCCCCCAGGTCAATGAGACGTATGGCTTTCTCTGGTTTGAAATGCCGGGTATGTTTTTTTCGGATAGCTATGTGAATGAATGGGGCGTAGTCATCGCCTCTGATGCCTGCGCATCACGAGAGCAAAATCCCGAATTGACTTCGGGCGGAATTAAATACTGGCTGCGGCGATTGGTCGCAGAACGTGCCAAAACAGCCAAGCACGGTGTTCAAATTGCCGGGAACCTGATCAGCGAATTGGGCTATGCTGCTTCGGGCAGAACCTATCTCATCGCGGATTCCAACGAAGGATGGATGCTATCCGCTGTCAATGGCAGACATTGGGTGGCGCAGCGTGTGCCTGATGATATGGTCGTCGTGATCCCGAACTATTATACTATCGGCGCAGTGGATCTGGCTGACACAAATAACTTCTTGGGTTCTCCTGATCTCATCGATTATGCGATTCAAAATGGCTGGTATGTTCCGGAAACAGACGACGCGTTTCATTTTGCCAGGACTTATTCCAGCCCGGGAAATTTAAAAAATAACGGCAATGTTCACCGCATGTGGCGGGGCATAAATTTTTTAGCTGAGAAAAGCTTTGACCTGGATGATGAATTCCCGTTCGCGTTTCGGCCAAAGAAAAAGGTCGCTGTTCAGGATTTGATGGCAGTGCTGCGGGAT
>JALOPY010000275.1 GCA_025453735.1 bacterium
ACCTCACTGGTCAGCACCGGCCAGTGCTCGGAGATGATGCTGAGCGTGGGGCCGAAGGTGCTCAGGTAAAGGTCCACGCCATGCATGCCCTGGGCAGCAAACTGCTCGGCTTTCTGGCGGGCAATCTGGCGGACAAGATTCTGCAAATCGTCCCACCAGACCGGCTCAGCTCGATCTGTTATCGCTCGTTTACGACAAGCCAGTAGAATGGTTGAAGAAGCAGCATTTTTCTTGCTTGCTCATCTTTACCTGTTGTCAAGCGACAAAAGTACAATCCGCTCGGCAATGCAAAGCCATGATTATCCTTACCATCCCATATCGTTTGATGATTTCCAGCCGATTTCATTCCTTCATCGAGTGAACGGATTTCCTGACCGAGCAGGTTATAAACTGCCAGCCTGATGTGCTGCTCCTTTTTCAATTCAAACCGAATCACCGTGCTCGAATTAAACGGATTCGGATAAGCTGGATACAGTTTAAAATTTTGGGGCACGAATTGTTGTGGAGCTTTGTCATCTTGCCAGATATTCGTCGGCACTTCTTCATAACGAAAAATCCCATGGGTCGTGCCCGCATATAAAATTTTCGGATTCCTTCGATCCTGCGCCAGGCAGAGGATGTCCTTTTCCTTCAAGCCTTCTGAAATTTCGATATGGGTGGAGCAATCATCAATGCTTTTGAACACACCGATGTTTTTCACCGACCAGTACCAGGTGCCAGGATTACGAGCATCAGCGATCAAATTGCTGGCACTAACCGTCCAGCAGCGGCGCTCCCAGGTCTGGCCATCATCTTTGCTGCGATAAATTCCCTCGGAACGGGTGCCGAATAATTGAATGGCATAAACTCCTTTGGAACTAAAGGGAGAAATAACAATGGCGGTAGCTGGATGATAGGGATCAGTTTGAGTCCAATCCTTTCCGCCATTGATTGTGGCGAACACGCCATTGGATGTCGCCAGAAATATTCGCTGGGGATTGGTTTCATCCACATCGATGTCGATGATCCGAATGGCTGAAGTATCTCCAGGCGTGAGATCGTATTTCACCCAACCGGTATCATCGCTGGTAAACAAGCCATCCTGATTGTAGAAGGGATTATAGGCACCAGCAAAAGCGACCAATGATGAATCATAAGGCACATCTAAAGCGGATACAACAATCTTGGGAAAATAAGTATTGTTCCATTCCATGCCGCCATTGGCGCTGAAGAAAATTCTGCCCAACCGATCTTCGGGAATTATGGTGTATTCTTCGGTGCCCAGCCAGAGCACTGGCACGGTCCAATCCAGAATGGGGTGAACTTCAGCGATAATTTGGGTAACTTTCACCTCTGGCTTTTCATCGAATTTGATCAGACGCCAGTGCTTGCCATGATCATTGGTCTCAAACGCGCCAGCGTCTGTTCCTACATATAACGAATCGGTGTAAAATGGATGAGGAGCGATGGAATTGATGTGCCTATTGGGCAGATCGCCTGAAATATCATCCCAGCGATAGGATGCAGCTTCTGATAGCGTATATAAAATTACTATCCACTCTGCTGTAGCTGGATTGCCTATTCCAACCGAAAAATAATGCAAATAGATCAATGCACCAAATTTCTTATTAGAGAAAAGGGATAATGGTGCAACTTGTTGAGCAATATTCCAGACTGTATCAGTCCGTGCCGAATCATTTCCATGGAAAAAGCGATCGACAATATCAAAATAAACTGGCGAAGCGTTTTCAAATCCAGTATAACCAGGGAAAATTTGAAACTCTGGAGTGGGAAAGATGTGCTCACCGCTGCCAGCCCATACCGTAGTTGCTTCATATACTACCTGTCCTGTTTCAAGGTTGAGTATCGTGGTGCCGCCAAAATCCATAGCACCCTCAATTATCACGTGTAATTTGCCACAAGTTTTTCCATACTCGGGTGGTGGCAAGGATTGATAGGGCTGCTGAAAATAATAAATGTGCTTGAGTGAATAAGTGAGATAATCCAGCCTGATAATTGCAAATTTTACAGAGTCAGGATTGGCAAAGCCGAGTTGGATTATCGAAAGTAACATCAAAAATGAAATATATATTCTTCTCATTTTAAATTCCTTTCTATTTGATCAATGCTATTTTTCGAACGAATATTTGATGATCAGCTTTTAGTTGACACAGGTAAATTCCAGAAGGCAACAAATTCCCATTATCATTATGCCCATTCCAATTTATTTGATATTCACCTTGTTTTTGATCTTCTGCGACAACTGTTCGGAGTTTCTGACCGAGGAGATTATAAATTTCCAGTGTCACAAAACATGCTTTGGATAAATCATATCGAATGGTAGTAGCTGAGTTAAAAGGATTGGGATAATTCTGTTTCAATATTAATTTTTGAGGGAGTTGATTTTCGGATTCTTTACGTTCAACTTGCTGATAACTATAATTTTTTTTCACTCTGCGATACATAATTTTGTAGGGTGGTGAATTGCCTTCTGTCCATACGACATCCAACGAATCTCGGTTAAAATGTTTATAACAAACGCCAGGATGAAATTTCGTCGATTGTGCAACATCGCTCAGGATAACAGGAAAGGTCAGATAGTTTTGCGGGAAGAATATCTGACTATAGAAAACTTGATCTTTGTCTGTCCAGACCATTGAGCTAGTTTGGATATAAACGTCATCAACACATATAAAAGGATCGGCATCCATCTGAAATACATAAGGATTCAGAAACTGCAATCCCGCAATTTCAAAATAATAGCTGAAAAAACGATCTTGTTTCAGAGTTCCCCACACAACATGAGCAAAATCACCATATCCAACTGATACGGCAGGATGAACGCAATCTCCACCACAATTTTCTGACAAAAGAGATGGCAGCAATGATAGTGGCGGCTGCCAGACTGCCAGCGTCTCATCAATTGCTCGATACCAAATCGTTGCAATGATTGAGCTATCGGTGCTGGTAGAATCGTACCAGACCAGATGCAAATTTCCTTCCTCAAAAGCCAGATTGTGCGCGATGGAAGGGAATTGGGAGTGGTATTCCGAACGACTGATGTTGACAGGCTTGGCAATTCTTGATTCCAATTGATCCAAATCAGTACATGTATAAAATATTTCCGCGACGCAACGCCACGGCTGTAAACAAAAATCTTGTTGCCAGGCAATGTGAATTCTCCGCTGACCCGCTTCAATAACAGGGAATTGACTTCTCTCAGCACTGACCTGGCTGATCTCTCGATAGGGAGTTTTCCAGCTCATTCCTGAATCATTGCTGTAGGTGAGATAGATGCCAGAAGTATCAGCCGCTTGCCAGACTAAAAAAAGTCGATTAGTCTGATCAATTGCCAGCGATGGAAAAGCCCCTTCGGCTACTGTATCTGGCGGCGACCAGATTTTTCCATCGGCGCTGTGAACAAAGCAAATAATCGGCAAATCGCTCCGCAAATCCTGATAGACCACATAGCGATGATCCTGACTATCTCGGACCATACGGCGGCCGTTGTTGTAGGCAGTCGCCAGAGGATGGTTGGATGTGGCAATCGTTACTGCAGGATTCATTGACTGAGGAATGGCAAGTATGTTCAGTAAAAGCAGCATCGTTAAAATGATTCCTGAAATGAATAACTTATTTTTCATAATTCACCTCGCTTTTTAAAATTAGTTTTGATAATTTTGAAGGATAGTGCTCGATTATTTTTGAGGTTTGAGTTGAGAATAATTTGCTCATGGTGTGCATAGGTTTCACACGAGATTATTAAACAAACAATAGAGTGAAGCGGCTGTAATCTGGAACTATTTCGGTCCCAAAAATGGTCATTAGAAAACCAGAAAACGACTGTCTCAGTGGAAGTTGCAATGCAAATGAAAATCGGGTCAATTTCCGGCATGGTTTTCAAAACCATCACCGTCAGCATCGGTGGATTAAAAAAGCTATTTTTAATTATGCAAAGAACAAGCCAGTTATATAGGCGACCACTACTTGTCATGCCACCCTTCCGAAGGTTTGGAACCTTTGGAAGGATTCAAACCACAATTACCGTAATAAAATCAATTTTTGAACCTGAAAAACCGCCTGGTTTGAAGGTGTGACGGCTTGCAGCCTACAAAAATAAATTCCACTGGCAACTTCCTGCTTTAATTCTTCCGTCCCATCCCATTGAACTTCAAAATGACCCGCAGGTTTCTGATCAGCCAGTAACGTGCGTACCTTTTTGCCCATGAGATTAAAAATTTCTAGCGTCACATGGCTCGAATGTGGTAGGTCGAAGGGAATCACTGTCAACGCATTGAATGGATTCGGATAATTCGGATACAAGTGGAATTGATCCGGCACCTCTTTTTCAGATGGCTGTCCAACATTCGCTGGTGGGTAAAATCCGTTGACAGAGGCATGCACGAGCACGTATTCGCGCATGCCGAATCCATAATGGATTCTTTTAACCGGTCCAACGCCAGGGGCATACCATTCCACCCAGTCATTATCAGCGCCGTTAAACTGAAACCAGAAACGGTAACAGTTGGTGAAAGTTCCTACGGGAACCTTGACGGTATCAGTTTTGCTTTGCAAATGAACAGTCCATTCAGCATTTCCGCCAGGAGCTTTGACTTTCCATGTATCGCCGATATTGGCCGAAAAATCGAGCCAGACTTGGTCTGATGAATTTTCCCTCAGCATTAATTTTTTATCAGATGTCATTCGCATAAGGATATTTGTGAATTCACGAAACCGATCGAACCGAAAATACAGACTATCAGCCAATCGAATCGTATCGGTAATCGTTTCAAAAATTGCATAAGAAAATACCCATTTATTTTTTATTTCTAATGGGAAGTAGTGATCGGGTCTGTTTGGATTGTAATCCAACACCTTCCGGAGCGCCCACTGCGCGGATGTCCGGACATCCTGATCCGGATCA
>JALOPY010000276.1 GCA_025453735.1 bacterium
GATAAAATTTGATGGAGCTTTGCCCGGAACAACTTCGACCAGATTAGGCGCGGCATTAGGATTATTGCCTTTTGCTGTTTCGAGCGAATTAAGCGATGCCCAACCATCCGGATTTAATGTGGGATCGTCCGAAACGCCCCGATCATAAGCCGTAACCGAATACCAGTATGTCTGTCCATTGACGAGATTGGAATCGACATACATGTGGACGATGCCGTTATTGCTTCCTAAATTAAGATAAGGGTATTGGCCATCCAGTCCAGTAATGGTATTGTTCAGATCAAACTGGGCAATGGGCACAAAGCCGACTTCCACACCCATTCCATCAAAAATTTTGTCGCCCCATTCATTATCGGAAGGAGGCGCAGTGGTGCGATAGATTTTATAGCCTTCAAAATCATGATATGCGGTCATCAGGTCAACAGCTCCTTCTGCTGCATCATCCCAGTAGAGCGTGACTTTTCCATCGCCGGGAACAGCCCAAACATTAGGAGTCGGTGGCGGATCAGCGCCCTGGTAATTCAACTCATACATGAATTGCGCGGATCGGGCGTTAAATTTTACATCATTAATATCATCACCGACAACTAACGCAAATGAAAAAGTGGTCGTGTCTCCGGCAAGAAGGTCGAACGGTCCCGAACTCATGATAAATACACAGTCCAATCCACCAGGATACTTGTCCTGAAAACCTTCGACTGAATCAAAATGTGGATTCAAAGTACCGTCGGGAGCAGGCCAGAAATAGGCATCATCTTCTTCAGGCAAAATATCCGTGTTATCACCTGAAAGTACTTTGTAGGTTATCAGTTCTGATCTTGTGGTGTTTACCTGTCCTGGTCGGTAAGTCCAATCGAACCAATGCCAGTCCGTAATTCCCAATTGCTCTCCCTGGTATCGATCAATTATTCCATCGCCTTCAAAATCAATATCTCGAGGGGCGAGCGGTGTTTCAAGCAGCTTTATTGCCGGGAACGCCTTATAATACGAAGCCGGGAAGTTGCCGCTGCCATAGCGATAATCATAAATATATGCCATGTTATATTGATAGGTGGTATCTTTTACCGCGTCATATTCCCGGTCAAGAAATGCCATCCAGTCTAAATTATCGTGGGGGTTGGTGGGAATATCCGAGTCATTATAAAATCCCACGTAAACACCATGATAATCATAAGGACTATTGTTGATAATTTGCATCGGAAAGAAGATAACATCCTCGGCATAAGATCGTCCATAAGATAATCCGGTAATATCGAGCTGAATACCCAATTTATACCCCTGGCTGGAATCCCCATCGCTTTCAGCATACGGATACCCCAGGTTATTTGCATCATAATCGGTCATGCTGAAAAATATTTCCTTGTCCGAGAAAAATTTGCCCACTAACACTGTGTCATCGGACGTCGGACAGAGTTTCCAGGGTCTTGTAGGATTATTAAAATCGAACTCCGTTGCAGGAACAGAATCAATGGCAACTTTGCCAGTTATTGGATCGGTTGCCCACATTCCAGGCCAGAATGGATTTCCGTCCGCGTTTCGGGGCCAGCTTAACGGAAACGTACTGGTCGCCATCAACGGAAATTCTGCCAACGTTGTTGCAGTGGATAAAACATCCCCATACGTTAATTCTCCTGAGTGAAGTTCTCCATAAGCGCCAGCCTTGGGACCCCAATCTCCGCCAGCGAATGTTGCAGAGACCGATGGTCCTTTCAATTTGGCGTTTCCTGAAATGTCTGTTGTATAGGGCGTCCATGCTGGATCTTCACGTACCCCGATCATCATGCTCAAATCTGGAATATAAGTATGTCCTTTATAACTCACACAGGGGATGTCAGCATAATCCCAGGTGGACATTCTTCCATCGTTGAGCACGCCGTGAATGAGCTTGCCCATGTCCAATAAACCGACAGCCATATCTTTCGACACGGTTGTCTTGCTGAGTTTTATAGAAATACTTTTGTTGTTATCTTTGGCAAAGATCGTGAATGCTAAAAAGAGCATCATCAGTATTCCGATCATGCCATAGAATGCGTATCGCTTCATTTATAAATCCTCCCATTAAAAAAAATATTGAGTTGCTTTCATTTTGATTTTGAATTGGAATTAGAAATCGATTCGGAAGCCCAAATCGATTTGACGTCCGCGAGTCCAGAACCAGGGATGATCCCAGTTGGTGCTGTAATCGGTGCGACTGAAGCCAGGATTGGGCTGCGTTGGGCTGCCAGTTTCGGAATAGACGCTCAACACACTTTTCGTATTCAGCAAGTTGTAAACTCGCGCCATAATTCCAGCTCGGAACCGATTTCCAAACAGGAAGTCTTTGCGAAATACGGCATCGACGTTATAGACAGAAGGTCGCCTGGCAGTATTTGGCTCCAATGCCCTTCCGCCAACGGTTGGCGTATAAGGATACCCGCTCCGAAAGCGCACGCTGAATTGCATGAGGAAGTTTTGCAAGGGCTTCATGCCGAACAGCGTTGGTCCATCGTTGCGATAAAACTGAATGCCAAATCGGCCTGTCAAATTATGTGGCGTATCGTATTGATAAAGATACTCTTTTTTGGCACGGGTATCGGCAGTTTGTCCTTCCCAGTAGCCTGCCCAGGAATAATATTGGTTGGCTTTGGCAACTGAGTAAGTGTACTGAAAATCCAGGAAATAATTATCACTGGGTCGTTTTTCAATCGTAATGTCGAATCCCTTAGAGCTTCCGAAATCATTATTGGTAATGATTCCATAAGAATAGGCACCGAGGCTATCGGCATCAAATCCTGAAATATTAAAGCTACCGGCGTTGCCATTATTTTCTTTTGCCCAGGCTGCGAACGTCACCTTCCAGAAATTACTGAATTGGTAATCGACCCCCATCTCATAAGAAATGGTTCGCTGCGCTTCCATGTTTGCCCAGCCAAAAAATGGTAATGGAGAATTCAGATCGAGGTGCTGGTTGGTGTAGAGATCACGATAATCCGGCACCTGGAAAAAGTGACCGTAATTAAAATGGAAAGTGGCCCGTTCGGTAATAGGATGCCCCACGCCAATTCTCGGGCTGATCTGAAACTTTTTTCTTCCAGTTTCAACGTTCGATGATGGATCTTCCCAGTCACTCCAGGCTCTTCCTTTTGAATTTGCATAGTCAAACCTGGCACCGAGGTTTACGATAAAATTTTTGAAATCCATTTTATCTTGAAGATAAACAGCAGCTTCTTCTGGCTTTAAATGATAATAGGAAGGATAGCCGTGATCCAACCAGGGATACTGGTATTCAACAAAATAAATCCCACCGACGTTGCTGTCTAAAAAATTATTAGCTAAGCCAAATGTTTTATATTCCAGTCCCAGTTTAATTTGATGGGAGCGGTGCGCCTGCCATGTTACATCTCCTTTTAATTGCAGCGATTGCTGAAAATTTTTTGCCCAGTATTGTTCTGTTGCACCCTGGTATAGGTGTCTCACCCTGCCATCACTAAGGGTATCGTAACGAACAAAAGTAATCGGGATATAAAAACCGTTGCTCGAGATTCGATTTGGATACTCCTGGGGACCAAAATCGACCGAAAGCGATGGATCATCATAGAATATCTGGTAAGCTTCAGAGAATTCGTCGGCATGACCGGGTCTTAACTGATGTCCATCGTCTCCATAAATGTAATAACTTCTTCCTTTGTAAAATCGTGACCCCCGAATTTCATAGAAAAGTTTGGGAGAAATTTGGTGGGTAAAAATAAAGGTCTGTTGATCCGTTCTGTCATCAAGAACGTTTCGCCCTTGATTGGCGTAAGTCCATGCAGCCTCCCACGATTTTTGCAGCTTCTGGTTAAAACGAATCGGAAACATCAGTTTCATACTGGGAGATATTCGCCAGGTTAATTTTGCTGTGACATCCCATTTTTTTACATATCCGAAAGCTTGCCATCCCGAAAAATCGTCGGATGCGATTAATTCGGAATGTCCATCGTTGTTCCAATCCGCTCGATAGCGCCAGGCTTTGCGCCAGGCGTCGGTGTTCCAGGTGCGGAGCAAATCGCCGGCATAATAGTAGCTTTCCAATTTTTTTGGATCTCTCAAATCATTGATAGTTTTAATTTCCTTGATAACCCCTTGATTGATTTGATCGACAATCTGTTGATAGACCGGATTGCTGGGGTCGTCGATAATGTCTTTGATCATTGTTTGATCGTAGGTGTGATCATCGAATTCATAATGTGCGTAAGGGGAATAATTCTGATCACCAGAGATAAAAAATGATAAGTTTTTGAAAAATGGAACCGGACCACTGATCGAACCAATGACCTGATGGGCATTGCGCACATCGTCGGCTTTAGAAAAAAGTCCCGCGATCTCGCTGGTTGTATATTCTGTCATGTAATTGAAATTGGTGCCGCCTTCTTTGGTGACGATGTTGACCACCGCAGATTGCGCCTCACCATATTCAGCGTCGAACGCGCCGATAATGGTCGTCATTTCCTGAATCGCTTCCCGGTTGACGCTGGTTCCCATTCCCGCATAAATCGCGTCTTCCACGTACATGCCGTCCACCATGTAAGCGATTTCGCCGCTTCTACCGCCGCGCACATGAACCTGGTCAATTCCTCGCGTTTCAAAGCCAGTGATTTTGTTGCCCTGGTCCATCATGATGACACCCGATTGCAGGGTCATGATGTCCTGCACGTCTCGCATGGGCATGTTTTCGATCATTTCCGCTGTGACGGTGGCGCGCTTGCTGGTGACTTCCGGCTCGATCAACGGACGTTCCGCCGTTACCGTCACTACTGTTACTGTTTCTCCCAGTTCCATGACGGTTGGTTTGAGGTTGAAATTGATTTTCACGGTTAAATCAACCAAAATTGTTATTTCCGTTGATTGGGTTTGGTAACCCATCATGGTCGCATTCAGCTTATACCGTCCCGGCGGGATGTTAATGATAAAGAAGAAACCGTCAAGATCAGTAGCCGCTCCCATTGATGTTTTTTCGAGAACGACATTCACTCCTGGCAACGGGTCTCCAGTTTCAGCATCTTTCACAAACCCGGAGATTTTCCCTGTAGTGCCACTGTAGCTTTGTGTCGCGACGATCAAAGCTAACAAAAGAATACCAAGAGCTACTGCGGAGAAAATTTTTGCAACTCTCAATTTGAGTCCCTCCCTGATTGATGTAAAATTTATGAAATTAGATTGAAACATTTTCGGAAAGAAAGCGTAGGAAGAAACGCACGAAAATAAAAAGCCCACGTATTGATCTCCTCAATAAAAAGCTGATTGTTTTCGTCATGCAAATTAATCAGGTCATAAATGGATTCAGGCCCGTTTCCGTTTATGACCTTTTTTTAAATATAGCAACTAAAATACCAAATTGCAACAAAAAAAATCTATCTTGTTAAATTCTTTAATATTAATCAAAGCGGGATGCCAATAATTTTGATAAAATTATTTCGTGCATCATGTTGCACGATATACGAGTGAATAAAATTGCATTTTTAAATTTAGGTTACTGATGCCATTCGCCGAGACGGATGGCATCAGTAGGAAGAATATTTTCACTAAAAAAGTTACCTCACCATCAACAAGAAAATCGCTTTAAGAATGCATGAAAATCGATCTCATCCGCATCCAGACCAAATTCATAAATAAAGTGACTTGCCAGCCACGAAGAAACAATTGCCTGCAAATAATTTTTCGGAACACGCTGCAAAATATTTTCGATTCCCACCAGCTTAACCAGCGATGGCGGGCAATGGTTTTCAATCACTGCCTTGAACAATGCCACATCCTTCCACAAATCCGAGTCGTGGATAGAATCTGTAACTTTGTTGATTCTATCGCTCAACTGGTCTGTCAGAATGGACAGTGGCGTCTTTGATTTTTTATTTTCATTCCACAATACTTCGAACTCTAACCGGGCATTTTCTCGAACCGTATTAACAACGTCGTTGACGTATTGATTTCGGAATTCAGGCACTTTTCCATCGAAAACACACAGGTGTTTTTCGTACTCCGCATCTGTCAATGCTAGAGACGCTAGGACCTCCAATGATGATGATGTGACCCCGCCTTTGTTCGCAGATGCATCTTTGAAAATGACGACTCCTTTTGCCTCCAACGCCAGGCGCGCTTGCTGGGTCAAAAACAGGTTGGCGCCTTCAACTATGTATTTAAAACGCGGCACGCCATTGTCATCGAGCAATTGTTTCCAGTTTTGAATCGTGATGGAATTGGGACGCCCACCGCATGGCACGAACAAATCAGCTTTGAGCATCGGATGGAGATGGAACGTGTTGCGAAATGCCAATCCACTTTCGACAATGGTGCCGTCGGGCAGCTTGACATTTCTATCTTTAATTAGAACGAGGAACCCTTTTTTGCCAAGCTTTGTTTTGTCAAAATGCTCGACCATGATTCGCTTCTTCGCCAGCCGGGTTAATTCATTCCGATTTAAACCATCGGGATCGTAAAGCACGCCGCTGCCATCGATGATACACAACATCTTATCTTTCGAAATCAGGATTTCGTTGCTGCCCAGGTCGCCATCGGGCCCACCGGTCTGGACTTTGGTGATGGTTTCTTCTTTAATATCCAATTTGCGAAGAATTCCCAGCACGTATTCATGCACCGAATTTGTGGTCATGCCATACAGGTCGTGGGGAATCCCGCCTTCGGATAAGGGCTTGCCAGTGGAAAACGCTTTCCAGAATTTGTAACCTCTGGCTTTTGCGCGTTGCGATGCCCAGCTCATGAGCTCAGCGGTTCCTTCATCGGGTCCCAGAAACAGTATTTCTTCTTTGCCGAGAAAATCCTTGATGGATTCATCGGGCAGGATCACGTCCAATAGACCATCCACATATTTTTCAAATGCCAATTCCCCGCGATCCTGGTATTCCAGATTCAGCAGGATCGTTCCCTTGGAGCCAGCCTCTGGGATGTCTTTATTCTTTTTTTGCTGCGTAAACGCCAGGTTGTAATTCTCATCAAAAATCGAATCCGAATTTTGATCGTAGTTTTCCGCATCTCGTGATTTGACAATTCGAATTCCGCCGCGAGCAATATCCCGGAATCGGACATGAAAACCACGCAGCTCTTTTGCAAGAATCATAAAAAGTCCATAAGGTTTTTCTTTGTATTCAATTGGGTCTAAAAATTGAGTTGGATCCAACCGAAAGGCTAAGGAGGTTTTGTTCTTCTTATAAAAGTTAGTTTTTAGCACGACATTATTAAATAAATGGAAAAATTCCAAAACCGCCCGGTCAATCTCGTTTGAAACACTGTTGAAATTGAATTGATGCTTTTTATTCTGAGTTTTTTTGCCGGGATTGAATCGATCTTCAAAATGAGCGTAGAGCTTTTTTATCATATCTGAATTATTAAAAATGGTTTGAACAATTCGGGACTCTGTGTAAGAATCTTTCACCAGACGGGTTCGCAGCGTGCTCAGAATATCTACCAGGTCGGGGCGATCTTTTAGCTCTGCCCAGAGCGCCATATATTCGCTGGTGAAGCTGCTCAAGAATTGATGGGTAAATTTCCATGCGCCTCGCGCATAAAATGCTTCATGCACCGATAGAGTATTTTTGCGAATCAATGGCGACAGCTCATTTTCCGGATTGACGTAGATTAAGCTGATATCAGTAACGATGTCATCGATATGAGCTCGGGTCGATTTGGCGTCCAGATAAACCGAAATGATCAGACTAAGCCATAATAGTTGATGATGTCGGAAATTCCAGACAAAAATCGATAGCCACCGATTTGCGGCACTGAAATCATGATTCGAATCTCATCCCGGACCTGATCCGTCACATCGATGTAGGGCTGATTCCATGAGATTGATTTTTCCAACACGTCCTGATAGCGGTCTCTTGCTTCCCGGGTTGTCATTTCCAAAAATTGTTTGGCAGCTACTTTATTGATGTCGCTTTCAGAAGCAGGGGGATGTGGAAATTCATAAATCGGGCGTGCAACAAAATAGCTCCTGAAATGGGATTGCAGATCAATACCCGGGGTACGATAGCTTTGCAAGCGATAAGCTGGGAACAAATTTTCCATTCGTCTCTCAATTTCGATGCCCTTTTCATGATCATCGTTTACCAAATACATCGCGGAATCTGTTTGTTCGCTTACAAAGTCAACATCGAGCTGCTTGCTGCCGCGGTTAATGGCAATAATTTCAGCGGCAAGAATTGATTCGATGTGATTGGCAATTGTTTCAATTGACGTCGTTTTATAATAGTAAGGGACCATCCCAATCTTGCAGAAGAACGTGTACAATCCCTTCTGCACTCGCTCTTTTGAAAAATTTTCGTTTTTTAAAATCAGGGTTTCGATCTTTTTTAGATCTGCTATTGCTAAACCTGTTTTCTCTGATGCTTCTTGATAAAAGTCCATAAAATTTATCTCCACGATTAACTATTATTTTGAAATGTAAATTATTTAATTCGAACTTAATTTTAAAAGCAATCAGGATACTGAGAAAAAAAGACTCTAAAATATCCAGTTATAATATAATAAAAAATTGAAAAATATCAAGAGATTTTTTCAATGCTAAGAAATTGGGATGCTGAGGACGTGAGATTAAGGACTGTGGGGAGCATCGGTTCGAAACAGAATGAATGAGTAATTCCCTTAACAATGAGAAACGAAACAAGCTGAGGTGCAGCGGAGTTATGAACCAATAGATAATCCCTCCCAAAAAATCTCCGTGATGCCCTGTGCTCGCAGAGTATCTGATTTCTCCGTTGCTCTTCATAATTTATGCATAAAACCTCAGTCTCAGGTGTATAAACCTGGTTTCTGGCAGAAACCAGGTTTATTTTCCACCTTTATGTTAGGTTTTACATTTATGCCCAAGTAATTTTTAGACAAGCTTTGGAACTCAGATACAGGACGTGAATTAAACAACTTTTTCATTTACCAATGATCTTTGCTCATACAAAGGCAAGATTGCTTTATCAAATGAGTAAATTCATTAATTCACAGTCCACAATAAATCAGAGCATCAAATTTGTGCCTGCAAAAATATAGCTGAAAAATTTGACAAAGGGATTGATGATAAACCAGAGGATCGGAATTTTGGCGATAAAGCCCATCGCAATAATCACGATTAACAGCGTGGGTCCATATCGCATCAGCGGGGCAAATTGTTGCTCATATTTTTGGGGCACCAAGCCCATGAGAATCTTGGAGCCATCGAGCGGAGGAATCGGTAAAATATTGAATATTGCCAGGACAATGTTAACCACCATTCCATAGCCAACCAGAAAATTGATAATACCCGCCGCACCATAGCCTGGATTTTGCAGACTTTCAACACCGAGGACTCGGCACGCCAGTCCAAAAATGAGAGCCAACAGCAAATTTGAGCCTGGTCCTGCTAATGAAACCCATAACAGGTCACGTTTTGGATTTTTAAAAGCGAAGGGATTAACCGGCACAGGCTTTGCCCATCCGATGCTTGCAATGAACAGCATCGCAGTTCCTAATAAATCCAGGTGAACCAGGGGATTCAATGTCAGTCGCCCCAGTTGCTTCGCAGTTGTATCGCCAAGATGATTCGCCACGAAAGCGTGCGCATATTCATGAAATGTCAACGCCACTAAAATTGGGGGAGCGATGATGAGATAATATAAAATGTCATGCATAATTTTTGCAAAGTGTCTTTTATTTTTTAATTATTGCTACTTTTTTTAGATCGACGAAGCTGCCTGCCCGCAATAAAACCAGGTAAATGCCTGAGCTGACGAAATCTCCGCTGCTATTCCGACCATCCCAGTTATATTTGTACAGCGGCGATTGAAAGCTTGCCTGTTTTACCACCTGCCCATTTTCAGTGAGGAAAATGATTTCTCCCGGCTCTGGTTCAGAGACAACATATTTTATGGTTAATGAATCCTGCTGCCCGATCATGAATGGATTGGGATAGATGTTATAAATGGAAACAGCATTTTTAGTGATCGAAGGCGGCGGAAAAAATTGAACGATATCGGCTTGATTATCTGCGGAGATGACCGCTGTTGCTCTGAAGCTGCTGGTTAATGAATCCGGAACATCCATTCGGATACCGACATTGCCATTCAGCTTCACTAAATTGTTTTTCAAGAAAAAATCGAAATCGTCCGAATCATCGCCAGCTTGCAGGGGCACGATGGTGATTTTTACATCCGCCTTGTCGTTTATGATGTAATTATCAGATGGCTCTTCGAAATTGGTAATCACCAGTCCGATCTCTTTTTGGTCGTTCTCATTCGTTACTTTGAAAAAGGTCGATGATAATTTTCGCATCTGATCGTTCAGGCTCAATGTTTTGTATTGCAGAAAATATTCTCCAGCCAGGCTTGCCTCCGGATATAAATGCCCCTCAGAATAAAATTGGATTGTGTCGGCACGACTGCCAGTGAAATAATTCCATAATCCGAACGCGGCTAATTCTTCATCGAATGTTGTGCCATATTGTTGCAAAACATCCTGGATGGCTGTGAAAGCAGTTTGTTTGGGAATTAAATTCCAGACTCTCCGTATCACATCCGGGTTATATTTTTTAACAATCATGTGAATCCAGATACAGGAGCCGTATTCAAACCAACTGCCATTGGTGTAATAGAACGGATAATTGATATTCGCGAAAAAATTCTTGAGATAAAGGATGTAGTCGTTTACCGCCGGGTAAGCATAATCTTCCATCCAGGTCGAGCACATCTCCATAAAAAAAACATCGTCATCCCGATAGAGATAACCGACCTGAACCGCATGAAAATACTCATGGGCTGAAGTGACCTGTAACGCGCCCAAAGGCGCTGTCGAAAAACCGGCGAAATCGTTGTCCACTTCAATATAGCATGAGTAAGCCCCGGCTTTTCCCGGCACTCCACTTTCAAGCCAGGTAATGCCGTACGTTCGGTTTAATGCGACGAGATAAATATCGAATTCCTTTCCGACTCCATTGGAATCTGACGCGGGCGATTGGAAGCCAAGTTGATTCACAATGGTATTGTGGCTCTTATCAAAATATTCCGCGGCTTTTTCGACATAGTCCGGAAGATTATTTTTATTATTATCCTCGGGACTCACCTGGTTACTGCCGGTCGTCGCATAATGGATGCGGAATTTTTTGCCAGGGCTGAGAATGCTGAATGGCAACTCCGGGCGCCCCAGGTATGATTCGAGCAATTTTTGGGATTCGGGGCTGAGCTGGTTCCAATTGGCTTTGATCTCCTGAATGATGAACGTTCCGGTTTTCAAGGGGAGCTCATTTGCCAGTTTGACCTGGTAGGTTTGCGGCAATTTGCCGGGATCGAAAATGTTTAGCGCGCTGAACACGAGATATTCTTCATAATTCAGTTGCCCATTTTCATAATCGGCTTTCAAGGTTTCAAACAAAAGTTGAGAATATCCCTGTTGTGCGATGAAAAACAAAATCAATATGATAAAATATGTTATCTGCTTTTTCAAATGTCATTTACTCCTGAAAACGAGGGTTAATGGCACGCCCAGAAAACCAAACTGCTCCCGCAGCTTGTTCTCCAGAAACATGCGATAGTTTGGCTTGATCAGCTTCGGGTGATTGCAGTAAAATGCGAACACCGGCGGCTTCGTTTTCACCTGGGTGCAATATTTGATCTTTACTTCTTTGCCGCCAACTGCCGCGGGCGTTGTAATCTGGGTCGTCATTTCAAAAAAGCGATTGAGATCGCTGGTACTGATTTTTTTACTGCGCTCCTCGTGAATCGATTGCGCGATCTCGATGGCTTTGAATACCCGCAGCCGGGTCAGCGCTGAGATAAATAGCATCGGGATATATTTGAGATACGGGATTTCGTCCTGAATGCGACGCTCGAATTCGACTGCCGTGTGCGTATCTTTTTCGATCAGATCCCATTTATTCACGGCCAGCAAAATCCCTTTTTTGAATCGAATCGCTTCCTGGATGATCGTCTTATCCTGATCCCCGATCCCTTCGACCGCATCGATTAAAATAATGGCGACATCACAACGCTGAATGCTCGAGATGCTGCGCAGCGTGCTGAAGTATTCTACCGACTCCTTCACCTTCGAGCGCTTGCGCAGCCCGGCCGTATCGATGAGCAAATAATTCCGTCCGTAATATTTAAACATCGTATCGATGGAATCGCGCGTGGTTCCAGGTATCTCCGTAACGATCATTTTGTCGATGCCGAGAATCGCATTCACGAATGATGACTTGCCGACATTGGGCTTGCCCACCACGGCAATTTTCATTTCCGGTTCTTCAGCCTCTTTATATTCCACATCTGAATGCGGCAATAGGTCAACGATCCGATCCAGGAAATCTCCAGTGCTTCTTCCACTGATCGCGGAAATCGGAATCGGATCGCCAAGCCCCAGCTTGTAAAATTCACCCAGCAGCATTTCCCGATCTTCATTATCGACTTTGTTCACTGCCAGGAGAATTGGCTTTTCGGTGCGCTGCAAAATTTTAGCGACTTCCGCATCGAGCGCGGTGATGCCATCGGTCACATCAGTCAAAAGGACTATCACATCGGCTTCATCGATCGCCTGGTGCACCTGGGTCAGCACCGCCTGATGGATCAAATTTTCTTTGTCCGGCAG
>JALOPY010000277.1 GCA_025453735.1 bacterium
GAATTAATCGAGCGGTTATCGCTGATTGAATCCAAAAGCACCGAGCTGGCAGGTCTGAACGCCGAGATCGAACGGCTCAAGAATGCTGAACAGGCGGGTCTGGGACATAGTCGAGATCTGGCAGATTTAATTCTGCAGCGAGATGCTTTGCTCAGCTATTTAAGAGAGCAACGGAAAAATCTGGAGTCCCAATCGCAACAGGTGGAAAAAACTCGACAGTCGCGAAAATTTTTGGAAGCTGCAAATATCGACAGCATGACCAAGTCGCTGCTAACCGAGCGAATGGAATATGCCGAATCTTTGCGGCGGCTGGTGGCAGAAACCGAGTACCGTATCAGCTTGCGCACGATTGTAGCGCCGTGTGATGGCTTTGTCACCGAAATATTGGCCCGCTCGGGTGACGTCGTCGATGCCTTTATTCCGATTCTTGCCGTTGAAGAATTAAAGCCAGCTTACCTGGACGTTTATATTCCTGAGCAATCCACCCTTCAGCCTGAGCCTGGCATGACGGTAGAAATTTTTTCATCTCGAACCAGGGAGTATAATACAACAGGTGTGATCACTTTCGTCCATCCAGGATTTACCCAGGCATCGGAACGATTGTCGTTTCGAGGTCAGTTTTTTTGGGCGCGAAAAGTGCGGGTCGAATTGCCCAAAGATCATCATCTGATTCCTGGTGAAGTCGTCAATGCTCGCATTACGACGAAAGTGAATCATAAAAACAATTTGTCTTCCGCAGTCATCGCCTCTGAACATGATTCGTCACATGACGGATCGAGCTTCCAGACTAAAAACCATCCGCCATTATTAAAAATGGAAGTCCCCGATAGGCTGTGGCAGCAAACCCGCTTTGAGCCTTCGGGAGTTGCCTGGCTGCCCGATTTGGGCAAGTATTTAATTGTGAGTGACGATACAGGGATCCAGGATGCGCCGAACGATCATGCCGCCTATTTATTTTTGATGGACGAGAACGGCAAGGTGGATGCAGCGCCTGCGCCATTGATCGGCATCAATGCTGTCAATGATCTGGAAGCGATTGCGCCAGCAGGAGATGAGATTTTTTATCTGGTCTCTTCTCAAAATATCAGCAAAAAAAATAAGCGACCTGGCAGCAGGGAATTGATCATTAAAATAAAAGGAGATGGCGATAAATTGGTAGTGCAGGGGCAGGTGGAATTTCTCTCATTGCTGATTCGTTCTTTTAATTTGAGTGAATTAAAAACCCTGGGTCTCGAAAAATTTGAAGCCGATGGCCAGCCTGTCTTGAATATTGAAGGAGCCGCTTTTCATGATAATGCGCTTTATCTGGGATTAAAAAAACCCATCTCCGAAAAAGGCGCCATCATCTGGAAGTTGGAAGAAGTGGATGATATTTTTAATGCTCAAAAGCTAGCGCCCAATCAGTTGTCCGTTTATGGTTATGTGCAATTAGGACAAAATAAAAATAAGCCAGCAGGCATTTCGGATTTGCTATTTGATCAAAACGGCAGATTGTGGGCTTTATCGACGATCGCTGATGCTGGCAACGATGATCAATTGGGCGGATTGCATCGCATCGATCGCTTTGCCGATGGGCGATTGGAAGCCACGCGAATTTTTAGTTTTCCAAATTTAAAACCTGAAGGCATTTGTCTGCACGGCACCGAGCGATTTCTCGTCGTGTTTGATAAGGATAATGAAAATCCCTTTTATTGCTATATCGATACAGAGGGGCTATAAATTTCATTATCAAAATAGATCAAAAAGAATACGGAACGCGGATGACGCGGATTGAACGGATTCTCACGGATTTTAGCCAAAAATAAAAATCCGTTTCGATGTGTTCAATCAGTTCGATCCGTGTTCTATTTAAATCTTTATCGTTCATCAGAAATTAAGAGTTTAGGAATAAGTCAAAATGAAGCTGAAAATCGCTTTTTTGAACATTGTTAGCCTGGTTATTTTTGTTTTCTTTTCCACCCCGTTTTTTGCCCAAACAGGCACATCCTCAGAGGAAATGGTCATTTCCAATGAACCAAATCATTCATCTGTCAGCGTCGAAACAGCGCTCAGCGAACAACAGGTAATTGAATTAGCCTTGAAATATAGCCGCAAATTGCAGTCGTTGGGTACGAATGTTGCAATCGCCAATTATCGGCTCCGATCCAGTGGCTGGATGAGAAATCCCGAGCTGCGGCTCAGTGATATTTCGACTCGTTACTACACCGAAGAATTTGATGAGCTGCGGGTCGGTTTGCGCTTTCGTTTACCACGACTGGGCGAATTAGGCGAGGAAAAACAGGAGGCACGGGTCGATCTGTGGGATCGAAAGGTCGAAGAGCTTCGCTATCGCCAGGAGTTTATCGCCAGGGTGCGGCAGGATTATGCGGATGTGCTGATGTATGACCAGCTTGCCGGGATCGCTCAAAAACGAATCGCCAAAGCAGATGAACGAATTGGAATTATTGAGAAGCTTGTCCAATTGGGACAGCGTACGATTGTCTATTTTACGAAAGCAAAAATGTGGCATGCCGAATCGAAAAACGATCTGGGGCGGGCGCTGCAAAACCAGGGCTTGGCACGCAGAAAGCTGGCGAAACGAACCCGAATGCCAGAGGATACACCGCTGGCTCAACAGGATTTGCCCGAGGTCACCCAGGAACTGGACGATCTCATTAAATTGGCCTATGAGAATCGTCCCGAGATTGGTCTGGTGCAACAGCGCATCGAATTAGCCAACAAGCAACGCCGATTTGAATATTTGAAACTGATCCCCTGGTTCAACTTTATCGATATCTCCTACCACGTGGAGCAGGATCGCAATCGTGACTGGGGCGAATTCATGGCGGGCATCAATCTGCCGTTGTTTGACTGGAATATCGGTAATATCAAGGCAACCAGCCTCGCCGTGAAAAAGAAGGAAGACGAATCTGAGGCGATCAAAGAATCCATCGCCGAGGAGGTTCGATCGGCGTACAATATTTATCAAGATCTGTTATTGGATTGGAAGACATTTAACGCCAGTGCAGCAGAGCTGGTCTCCAATGCCACGGCTCTGGTCAACGAGGCAAAGCAACACGAAACCCTGATGCCCGATGAAGTAGTGGAAATGGAATGGACAGTTTTTGATACCCAAAAATTATTAGCAGAAAAAAGACAGGAGTTGGCGTATGCACTGATTGATTTGCATTTTGCTATCGGGATCGAAGGACTGTGAAATGTCGAAAGAGCTGAGTGAAATAAAACGTTACGAGCTGAAATATACGATCACCGAAGAGCTGGCGGCTCAAATTCGGGAGCACATCAAAAATATTTGCACGCTGGATGAGCATGTGCCGTCAGGGGAGCGAGGCTACATCGTCAATAATCTGTATTTTGATACACCCGATCTGAGATTTTATTACGATACCAAATTCCGCAAGCTGACCCGCTATAAGCCTCGCGCTCGTTTTTACGGTGAGAAGGCGATCGATCTCATCTGGCCTGAGATCAAATACCGCCATGCCAGTGTGATCTGGAAGCGGCGCTACTGTATTCCGATTGAACAATGGCCAGAATTGTTTAACTCTGAGAAAACCGAACGAAAACAAGCGATCATCAAAGAGCAACTGGATAGCTTTGATGATCTTATTAACTGGTACGGCGCGCAGCCCATGTTACATGTCCGCTACTTTCGTGAGCCTTACGTCACCGAGCTGGAAGAGTATGGCAGAGTCACCTTTGATCGTCAGTTATGCTGCCGACCCACCCATGGCTCTATTAATTTGGAGTATGATGAAGAGGACATGCTTTATTATGATGATCCTGTCAATTCCCGTGCCGATGATTCGCCCGTGATTCTGGAAATTAAAGTCGAAACCCTGATCCCGATTTGGGCCATGGAGTTGATCCATAAATTTAATTTGAAACAGCGTGGTTTTTCAAAATATTGTTATGGTATTGATAGCATTTTGGGATATAATGAAGATGGAAGGATTTCGATATTTGATTATAGTTAATACCAAAATTTAATTCAACGCAGAGGCACAAAGATCGCAGAGTTCCTCAGAAATTTTTCGTCTAACTTCTGAAATTTGAACAAACAAAATTTATTTTAATATCTATAAATTTTTTCATCAAAGATATAATTCTCTAATGATCATTTAGCTTCAATTTATAGTTTCTCTCTGCGATCCTTTGCGTCCTCTGCGCCTTTGCGTTGAATGGGACTTGGTGTTATAAACTTTTCGTTTTCGGACGAACAACAGTCTAAAATTTTAAGGAGCTTCTCATGAAAAATTTGTTTCTGATTTTATCAATTTATGCAGCCTTTGCAACAACATCGGTTTGGGCTGGGACTGACATCGTTATCCATGAAATCATGTACAACAGTATCGGCAATGATGTCGAATTTATTGAATTGTATAATGCCTCAGCAACTCAATACAACCTGCAAAATTGGTACATTCTGGATGATAACGATACTCATAATCCGTGTGTGATCAATTGGACGCTGAAGCCAGGCGAATATCTGATCATCGCAGGGGATGTCGCCCAGTTCAAACAGAAATATCCGACTGTCGCCAATGTCAATTCCAATGGATTTGATACGGGTGGTACTGGCTGGTCATTGGGAAACGGCGGGGATGTCGTCCGCCTATTCGATACCAATAAGACGCTGTATGATATTGTGGCTTACAGCGATGGTGGTGACTGGCCCACCTCACCCGATGGCAATGGTCCGTCGTTGGAATTGCTTCATCCTGCGCTCGATAATTCTTTGCCCACCAGTTGGGATCCCAGTAAAATTGATGGCGGCACTCCTGGGGCTAAAAATAGCGTCTATACCGAAAATGTCCAGCCCACCTGCAAGGATGGCAGCCGTTCCCCTGACCT
>JALOPY010000278.1 GCA_025453735.1 bacterium
TGATCACCTTGAAGGAAGGCGTTTTCATCAAATATGGCGTTTTCATCAATACGGTGCTCGATTTTATTATTGTCGCCTTTGCGATTTTCATGGTGGTCAAAGGCATGAACAAAATGAAGAAGAAAGAAGAAGCGCCAGCGGCAGTGCCAACCACGAAAGAATGCCCGGAATGTCTGTCGGTTATTCCGATCAAAGCGGTTCGTTGTGCGCATTGTGGCATTCAGTTGAAATAAAAAATTAATTCCAAATCCCAAATAATAAATTCCAAATAATTTTCAATGATCTAAATTTCAAACTCACTATCTTGATCATCGAATATTCGGAGTTGTGATTTATTTGGGATTTGGATATTGGAGTTGAGAAATTAATTCAGGGAGGATGAAATGATCATTAAAAAGATGGCAGTTTTAATTTTGCTTTCAATATTTATATTGCCCAACCTATTCGCTCAGGATAAACCTGCCGAGCCACCAAAATACGGCTGGCAAAAATCGATGGTCGGTGGCATCAATTTGACCCAAACCAGTTTCGATAACTGGGTCCAGGGCGGCGAAAATCAGCTTGCCTGGCAGATCAATTTAAATGGTAAATTCGTAAACGATCAAGAGAAAACCAACTGGGCAAACACCGGAAAATTTACCTACGGAAATACGAAGTCCGGAAAAGAGCAAGCCAAAAAGTCGATCGATGAAATCAAATTGGAAAGTGTGCTGACTTACAAGCTTGGCGTTTTGATCAATCCGTTTGTTGCCGTGACTGGCGAAACTCAATTCGCTCCCGGCTACAATTACGGGACTACTCCCAAAACACAACTCTCCGCGTTTATGGATCCAGGTTATCTCAGGGAAAGCGCGGGCGTCGGCTTCAAACCCAATGAAATCGTGAAGACCCGTCTCGGCGTTGCCTTGAAACAGACGATTACTTCGGATTATCCCGCTCCTTACGCGGATGATCCGCAAACGACAAAGATCGAAAAAATCAAAAACGAAGTTGGTGGTGAATCTGTGACGGATGTTAGCTGGAAGATTTCAGAGAATTCATTGTTCACTTCAAAATTAGAGCTCTTCTCCGCGCTCAAAAGTCTTGAAGAAACGGACGTGAACTGGGACAATGTTTTGACCACCAAAATTTCCAAGTATTTTAATGTCAATTTTAATTTTAAATTATTCTACGATCGTGACATTTCCAAAATGCGGCAGATCAAGCAGGCGATTGCGCTGGGCGTATCGTACAATTTTCTATAATTGATTTTTTCATCATATTCGTTCTTGCATATTGAAAGAGGAGTGATGGAGTGCTGAATTAATGGAGTTTTTTGCATAAATCCAGCACTCCAATTTTCCACAACTCCAGGCACTTTTTTTGATAGTAAAGCAAATGGATGCTAACATGAAAGGGCAATCCGTAATCTTATCCTTTATCATCAGTGCTGTTCTGTTTTTCGCTTGCTCTCGCTCCTGTGAAGACATCAAAATCATGACCTTCAACATTCGCTATGGCACAGCGGACGATGGCGAAGATTCCTGGAATTTCCGCAAAGATTTCCTCATCGAAACGCTCAAAAAATTCCCGCCCGATATTTTGGGGACCCAGGAATCACTCGATTTCCAAATCGAAGAAATTAAGGATGCCTTCCCTCAATGGCAGGCAATTGGCGTGGGGCGTTATCATGGCATCGAACTGCCCGACCGTCCCCATGAAAGCATGAGCGGCGAATCATGCCGCGTTCTTTTCGATTCAACGAAATTTTCGCTTATTGAGGAAGGAACGTTCTGGCATAGCGATACACCAGATGTTCCTGGCAGCATGACCTGGGGCAATACCTTGCCGCGGGTGACGACGTGGGGAATTCTTCAAACCAAAAATACACGCCAGAAATTTGCTGTGATGAACACCCATTATCATTGGGATGAGCCTTACGTGTCGCATGCTTCCAGATTGATTATCCAAAAACAGAACGAGCTTGCCGTGAATTTGCCGACGATTTTAATGGGCGATTTCAATCTGTCTCCGAATTCGGAGAGTCATGAATTTTTCTGCGGCAAGAAAAATTGGGACGCTGTCACCGGGCGATTCAGCGACGCCTGGATCACAGCGGGGAAATCTGAGCAGGATGCTGGAACTTATCACGGATTTAAAGGCGACCAAAGCGGCGATCGCATCGATTGGATTCTCGTTACGCCTGAGCTGCAAGTCAAAAAAATTCAGATTATCCATGACAATCAGGGGGGGCGTTTCCCCAGTGATCATTTCCCTGTCGTTGCGACGCTGCGATTGAAATGACTCTTTATATCGAACAGTAAAAGCTCACTTAAAGGTAAAAAATAAACCTGGTTTCTGCCAGAAACCAGGTTTATACACCCGAGACTGAGGTTTTGCATCGGACAGTAATGGCTCAGTCTTGGGTGGGGAAACTTTTCTAAACCTCTAAGGTTTAGGAAAGTTTTTGAGTCACCCACCTGTAAGTGAGGTATTACATCGAACATAAAAAAGTGCTTGACTCTTTGCAAAAAAATGTTATACATTAGATAAAATCGTCTCAATGAAACTTAAAGTTGCCACCTGTCAGTTCCCGACCAGTGCTAATATCGGGAAGAACCTGCAGCATATCCTTGGGCAAATACGCGATGCGAAGGACCGAGGCGCTGATGTGGTACATTTTCCTGAAGCTTGCCTATCGGGATATGCAGGTCAGGACTTCGCTTCATATAAAGGATTCAATTGGGGGAAGCTTGCGGAGGCTACGCCACGAGTAATCGAATTTGCCAAGGAATTGCAAATATGGATCATCCTGGGATCAACGCATAAGCTTTCCAGAGAGAATAAGCCTCACAATAGCGTCTATATAATTAATGATCGCGGGAAGCTGATCGACCGATACGATAAAATGTTCTGTGCGGGCGATCGATTGGGTAAAACCGGAGAGCTTGCTCACTATAGCCCTGGAAATCATTTTAGCGTTTTCAATATTAAGGGAGTTCGATGCGGTGTTCTTATCTGCCACGAATATCGTTATCCGGAACTCTATCGTGAATATAAGAAGAAGGGCGTGCAGTTGATATTTCACTCCTATCACGCCGGTCATTTTCGACCAGAGCAGTTCCGAGCGATGCAAGAACAAGTGGGAACACAATTCCATAAACTCAATCGCGGCACCACGCTACCGGGAATTACCATGCCAGCGACAATGCAAGCAACCGCGGCAAGTAATCATGTTTGGATAAGCTGTAGTAATTCTTCTGCCAGGGAGAGTTGTTGGGCAAGTTTTTTCGTGAGACCGGATGGAGTGATCACTGGTCGGTTACGACGAAACATAGCAGGTGTACTCATTTCAGAGGTGAACGACCAGGAAGAGTTTTATGATTCAACCATTGCCTGGAGAGATCGTGCTATGCGCGGAATTTACCACAGCGGCAAATTGGTGCAGGATAGACGCTCAACAGAGCGAAGGCGATTATAATGATCGCATAACAATCGATCAAACAGACAATTTGCGCGACAGCAAATGCAATTTATCCTGACCTTTTTTTTACAGGATTATATGAAAATGAAACCGGAGGAATTGCAATGGCAAAAAACGGGGTAACGCCAGCCAACGAGAGCATCGACCAGATTCGTCATATCATTTTCGGGGATCATCTTGAAAAACTCGAACGGACGATCAGTCAATTGAAAAAAGAGAACAGCGAGCTTCGGGATAGAATTGCCCAGCTTGAGAACCGGCACGCGGCGGTGGATCAGGTTATCGAAGCGGATCATCAAAACCAGAAATCCATGGAATCTGTGCATCAGCAACTGCAAGAATTGATCGAGAAAGTGAAACAGGAATTGGATCAGAAGCTTGCCGAATTGGATGACGCAAAAGTTGACAAGTCACAAATCGGGCAAGCGTTTATCGAGTGGGGGACGATGGTGAAGCAAGCAACCACAGAAAAAAGTTGAAATCGCCATGAAATCAAAAAAAGACCAATCGATCGAAGCTTTACGGCAGATTCTCCTTCAGGATGACCTCACCAAGCTCCAGAAATTAGAGGACGATCTGTTCGATCTCCAACAGACTATCGCCGATAAAGAATCACTAATCGCATCTTTAGACCCAATCATTGCCGACCTGCTCGAGCGAAAAATTGCCGTGTCCAAAGATGAAATGGCGGAGGCACTTGCGCCTGTCATGGGCGAAGCCATCCGATTGCAGGTCGCCGAGGCGAAAGACGATGTGATCGACGCGTTATACCCGGTCATCGGCAAAATTATTCGGAAATCAGTTGCCGAATCAATGAAAAAATTTATTGATTCGGTGAACCAAAAGATCGAGCAGACGTTGCGCAGTCGGCTCTTTAAAAAGCGAGTGCAATCCAAGCTGACCGGAATTCCAGAAAGCCAACTCATTCTCAAAGATGCATTGCCATTCAAGATCGAAGAAATATTTTTGATTCACAAAGAGAGCGGTTTGTTAATTTCTCACGTCTCCTCCAAAGAGACCGAGGTCAAGGTGAACGAAGAAATGATCAGCGGGATGCTGACTGCAATTCGTGATTTCGTTTCCGAGGCTTTCACGACAAAAGAGGGAGGGGATCTCAATGAGATTCAATATGGCGATAGCAAAATTTTATTGGAGATTGGTAATCATTCCTATTTCGCTTTGGTCGTGTCAGGATTTCAGCCGGCTGATTTTCAAAATGACATGCGAAACCTGGGGCGCAGAATTCACAATCGCTTTGCTAAAGTCATCAGACATTTTCATGGTGAAATGACCAACTCTGGTGAGATCACCAAATACCTGTTGCGCTTTTATGAAAAATATAATGGCGCCGCGCTGAAAAAAGCGCCGCTCAAATCGAAGTCTTATCTACT
>JALOPY010000279.1 GCA_025453735.1 bacterium
TGGGCAATCTTTGAAAATCTGCCATCCTTATTGCTGTCCTTCACTGCAATAATATAATCGGCAAACGGCGCCACAGCATCGATCATTTTTTCATTGTCGCTGCCAGCCGCTCCTCGCTTCGATTCCCCGCCAGCATGGATGGCAATGATAAAAATCTTATTTTTCTTGCTATAGTCGATCAATTCTTTGAGCCGCTTGATTTCGCTATCGACGGTAAGACCCGAAGCGCCCATCCCTTTCAAGCTGGCGCCGATGGCAAAAATGATTGTTTTGTACGGAGTGCCTTTTTTGAATTTCTCCAGATCAGTTTTTATTTCGATATGGAAACCTTCTTTAGCTTGCTGTCCACCCAGGCCAACTCCACTTTTTAACATATCGACGGTGGGAACATCGCAATAATCGTATTTGATTTTTGCCTGATTCATAATGACATTCAGGGTATTAATATCAGCGCTCTGTCCCGCCGATGTCGTCAACACCGGCAATTGTGCTTTCGGCACATTTTCTTCGCCACTCCAGCAAGGCAATGACAAAAACATCAATCCAATGAAAATTATTAATCCAAAAATTCTATTAAATTTTTCCATGGTAACACTCCTTGAAAATTGATTTAACTTCTCTACAAATTTTAAAGCAATCGTTCCGAAAGTCCAAAACTTTCGGAACGATCCCAATCCTGATTACCTAACTACCCAATTGCCTATTAGTGCTTCTCCTCCGGCGCGGGCTTCAAGCCATTGTACTTCACTAATTCCCTCAACCACCAATCCGGCAGCACCATCGGATTTCGTTTTCGCTCCTGAGCATCATAGATCCAGATCTTATTATATTTGACCAGCAACTGATCGCCCAATTCCCACCAGGCATTGATAACCAGATTCGCGTTGTTATTGCAATATTCAGTCAAATATTGTCTGGCTTTTTCTGGAGATTGATTGTAGAGTTCCAATGCCTTTTTATCGATCTCAGGGGTCCGTTCCACGAGAGGTTTTTCCCATTTTTCTTGAGCTTTGCGGACATCCTGGATGGCATAGGAGTAAGCCACCTGGGTATGGAAATCGACATAATCGAATGCCCAGCGAGCCGACTTCCGATCGAATTCATAATGATCGCCGATTTCAAATGATCGAGGAATCTCGGTCACGCCCTGATAAAATGGCATCATACAATGAGTATCCTGGGCGCCCCAGCCAATCCAGCACAGTCCACCAATCGGATTCGGCAGCCAATCCCGGCACTGGGTAATGACCACGTATTCAGCTCGATTGACCCCGATGCAGCGAGGCGTATTATATTTTTTCCCATCCAATGTGAAGCCATACGGCAGGTAATTCGGATTCTGGAACGGTCCGCCTTGAATGCCCTTTGCAGTCCAGAATTGCGTGCCATCGAATTTATCTTTCAGCATGACCATCACGTCATAAACCGAATATTTTTTCTCAGGCTTGATGGAGAACGGAAAATCCATGTTGTTCATATCAGGGCTGAATTTTTTCGACGGAGCAACCAGGTCAAAGAAACGCCACATTCTGCCCCTCGATCCATTCGTGCTGGTAGCGCTAAATTCGCTCGGTGAATAGGCTCGTTTCAAGTTGAATGGCTTGCCACTCTTTGGATCATAGAAGCCATTATCGACAGCGAACGAGATCACATTTTCTGATGCCATGAAATAATCTTTATTATTCAGATCGATCTCGCCGATGCGGGATTCATTGGGACAAACGCTGACATGATCGTCAGGAACACGCTGCGCGCACCAGACCGCGCCTGGCATATCGCTATCAGGCACCCACAGGGGTCCGACGGGAAAAACTTCAAAAACCCAGGCTTCATTGGGATCGGTCACCGAAAGCATCTCCCCGTTATCCGTATGACCGTAGCCATATTTCACTGCCATATCGCCCATAATCTGGATGGCTTCCCTGGCGGTTTTGGCTCGTTCCATGGCAAGCATCGTCAACGCGGTGATGTCCATTTTCGGAGTTGGGGTATTGTTATCCATCTCCTTGCGATTGCCGATGGTTGATTCGCCGATGGCAACCTGATTGTCATTCATATAGCCAAACGCTCCCTGCAAATAACCATAGGTATGGCGCACCTGTGGAATTTCCAGCCCATTAAAATTGGCATCGATCGCATCCCATCGCAATCCCATTCTTGGCGGCAGGGTGCTAAATTGATCGAACCAATACATTTTTCGCATCGCGCCTTCTTCATGATCCTTTGGCGGAATATTGCGCCAGGTCCAGTCGCAGAGACCGCAATCGCAGGTATGGGTCGAAATCACTGAGCCATCAACCGATGCTTTCTTGCCGACGATCACGACGGTACAGCCATCTTTCTGAAAACTTTCATCTTCAGGCAGGCAGGTATTGCATTGCTGCGCAAAAGCATTCAGCAAGCCAAAAGCAAAGAACAGAACGACGATCATCGAAAAAAAATGTTTTGGTTTCATTGTTCCTCCATAGTAAAATTATTTTTAAATTTTTACAATATAAAACATTTTTCCCAAAAAGTAAACAAAAACTATGACGACAATCAAAGAAGCAGTAGTGACAAGGATTCCTTGCCTTTCAAATTGATTTGCAATCAAACCAGGAATCACCCAGCCAATCATTCTGAATTCCAGCGAGCTGGGGAAAAAATATGGCAGAATCTGGAGCCAAAAAAATGTCCATAATGCGCCAACGAGAATGATAAAAATAAACCTTCGTTTCCCAAATAAAATGACATAGTGTGACGCCAGTTTGTAGCAAAACACTGTCAGCAGCGAAATAGCCAGGGTCCCTGCAATCCGGGCTGGTTGATCCACAAATAACACCAGGTAGCTTGGAACGATGATTCCGCCGGGATAGTATCCTGTCAATCCGATAAAAAGCAAAGATACCAACAGTCCAATAAAGGAAACTTCATACCCCATATTCAACTCCGATGCGATTCAGGTCGTCGATAATTTTTCTCCCCATTCCGGCGATGTTACCAAATCCAAATATCACAGACTGATCATCAGCAATTTCGGAAATAATTTCCAGTATCTTTTCTGGAGAATGATGTTTCATAACCAATCCAATTTTTAGTTTCCGTCGCACAATCGGAGCATGAGGTCCACAGATAAATAGTTGTGAAAAAATATTACCGGCATCACTTTGTAAAAATTGAATCCATTGCAGGGTTCGTTCTGCCCTATCGGAGCGCAAATTTAAAATTCCATAAATTCTCTGAGAGGAAAATGACATATCCTCTTTTATTTTTGCAATCAAATTCACTGTTGACTGGGGATCGTTGGCTGCAAAGCCATTGACAAAATAGAAGTTTTTTTTCTTATTTTCAACAGAAAACTTCCAAATTTTGAAATGTCCCATATCATGGCTTGCCTTTTCGATCCCATTGGCGATTACCCTGTCGTCGATATCGAGATATTTTGCAACAGCATAAGCAAGGTCAATGTTTTCGCCGAACTCATTTTTGATTGAACTAAAATTATAAGCTTTCAGCCGATGTGACATTTCTGGAGCGACCCGAAACAATTGTCCACTCTTTCGCTCAACGGTTGATGAAAATATGGCAAAATTTTCGTTTTCAGGGATAAATACAATCGCCTTTTCTGGGATATCCTGTGAGAAAACCGAAGCGATTTGTTCTAAAGAATTCCCCATCGCGTCGGTATGATCGAGACGGACATTGGTCATGACGACAATATGCGGCTTCAAAATCTGCTGCGATTCGGCAAAATGGTTTTCCGGATGGATGCTCATAATTTCAGAAACGATGCAATCGACTTTCATCCTATTTGCTTGCTTGAGCAACTTTTTTTGTTCAATAATTGATGGAATGCCGCGTCGTTTGATTTCATTTTCAGTTCCGTCAGGCAAAATCCATTTGGCTTCAGAGCCGGTTGTTTTTGCCAGAACTTTTTTGCCATGCTCCCGCAAAATCGAAGCGATGATTCTGGTGACGCTCGATTTTCCTCTCGTTCCGGTCACGGTGATCCGCAAAGGAATCGAATTCAGCCAACGATTCAATATGATCCGCTCGCGAATCAAATAGAGCATGAAAGCTAAAATTATTAATGTGAGTAACAGCAAATTTGATCCGATCTGTTAATGACTTCTCTGCCAGCTTGCTGGTACATTCAATGGCTATGAACAAATCAACGATTTGATTCATGCCCTAATTGACCAACTTCGCCGCCCCATAATAGATCGCATTAAACAAATATCGAAACGTCCCATGCGACTGTCCCCGATACTGGGCAGGAAAACCGATCATAATGATTTTTCCTTTCCCATACGGAACATCCACAATGGCGCTTTTGTTGAACAGATATTCTTCACCATTGAGCCAGCCACTTAATAACGGATTGCTATCGGGATAATTAATGACAGCAGTTCCTGCATTCACCTCGAATACTGGGCTGCGGCGGAAGAATATGGGGGTCTCTGCTTCAAAACCATAAGCAATAGGATGATCAGTTTTATTCCGCACTTTGAGAATCGAGCCAGGGATGAAAAAATCTTTTCGATCAATCTCAGTGACACTATTTTTGATGTCCAAATTAAATCGCTTGATGACAAAATCGGACGAGGAATTTAACGTGATCAGTGTTCCGCCGCGTTCAACAAAGCTTTTGAGATGCCGTACCCCTTGTTCGCCAACCCCACCACAATATTCAGGCGGCACAAAGTCTGGGGAATTCCCCTGCACGATCGTCCGCACGCCCAAATCTGGAACCAAAATCACGTCAAATTTTTCGTCGAGGTTACCAGCTCGAATATCGCTATCAAAAACGCTCTGGTATGCGAATTCAAACTGCTCCAGCACCCACCTTGTCCAACCTTCATCAATCGAAGC
>JALOPY010000280.1 GCA_025453735.1 bacterium
CATCGAATTGAAACAAAGCAGTCTTATCGGCTGGATTTTTTTATTAGCCGATTTTTATGGCTACGGATCATTCTCGATTATTCTCATGATGACATCACTTAATTTGAGAATTCCATTCATCGTGGTTTCATTCCCTGAATTTGCAAAAATGGCAAAGCCAAATCGTTCTTCTTCGCATAACAAATTTCGACAGTAGAAAGTGCCTGCACTGCCGTCATGCGATAGATAATGATGTCCCCTTTCATACGGATTACGCCAGCCCATTGAATATCCTTCGCTGCCATAATGCAAAATTTGATAAGTCGATTGTTTCAATAAACTGCCATGCCCAATGAGCGCCCGTAAATTTTCCTGTAAAAAAATACAATAATCATACATCGCCATACTGATGTCGCCGCCTGGCTCCAAAAGCTGACAGTCATAATGTAAGCTATCAGGCAATATGATCCAGTCTGGTGAGTTTGACAAATTCCATGCAACAGGTTGAATATGCCCCAAAGGTTGATTGGAAGACGTATCCGTTGCCCAACCGAATCGCCCTGTTATCTTGAGTGCTGAAAATACTTCTGCCTGAATCAATTCTTCCCAGGATTTATTGGTCAATTTTTCAAGAATAGCAGCAGCTACGGTATAGCCAGCATTCGAATAAATATATTTTTTGGTAGCATCAATCGTGGGATCCCTTTGTAATAGCCATCTGGCAAATTTCTCCCGCTGTTCTTTTTTTGATCCTTGAAAGACATTTTTGGGAACGTCCTTGAATTCGATGCCATGGAGAAACGGCTGAATGCCTGCTCGATGCGAGAGCAAATCCGCCATAGTTTTAGGCTTGTAAAAGTCTAATATGTCCTGCTCCCATTCAGGAAAGGCGTCAACAATTTTAGTATCCCAGCTCAAAATTCCCTTTTCAATGAGTCTGGCTGCCATAAAGGCGGTCATGGCTTTGGTGCAGGAGCCAATATGAAATTGATCGGCGGTAGTGATTGCCTTTTTCGTCACCACATCCTTGATGCCGTCGGCTGCAATGATGATCGTATCAGGCGTAAAGATGCCGATCACAAGAGCAGGAATGTCGTAGGCAATTCGGTATTCACTCAAGACAGATTTTAAATATTCAGCATTCAGTTGAGATGGGAGATCGTTATGCTTTTTTGAATTTGTGGAATGACAGGCAAGAGCAACAAAAGCGATAATTGCTATTATTTTTTTTAGGTTGTTCATTGGATTATTATTCTCTTTTTGCTAATTTCATTCATTTCTTAGGTAGTGGCTAACGCTCTCAAACATGCCACATAATTCATCTTCTTTGAATCGTGAATTGATGTTTTCCATTTAATATCAATTTCAAATTTCCAGTCCGCTGCGCCTCTGACCAATGAAAAGCTAAAGGATTGCCATCCAACATAACTATCGGTTTTTCATGGGAAGAAAAACTAACATCCGTTGTTCCCAATCCCTGAATCAGGTATCGATTCTCCGTTTTTCCAACTTGCGTTTCTAGCAACTCTGCTTTGATCAATTCTTTCAGAATTGGATCATCGGGTTCTGCGGATTGATAATGGATGATGAGTCGATGCTCCCCGTCTGTGTAAAATTTAGCTGGAATCTTCAACGATCCCGCCAGCTTCTCGCCATCGATTTCCAGCCAGGAAATGAAATCACCTTGCCCTGATTTTTGAATTTCCCAACTGTTATTCCGAAAAATCAATTTTTTTAATGACGCCTCTGGGATAAGCGGAGCAGGATGACAGGTGATGCCACCAGGATCAAACGCAATGCCGATGATCGAATGGAGTAAAGCCTGATACCAACCCGCGGCACAATTGAGATTCCAGGCAGCGCCATGATGATGCCACAATTCTGGGCGCTGGTATTTGGTCGATAGAAATTCAGGACAATAGCCCAATTGCACATAACATTCTTCCACCAGATTGAGCCATTTTTGAATCGCACTCCATTTCCCTGCACGGGCGAGCAATTTGATGGCAGGCAAATCCCAGTGCGGATACCAGCCCGACATAGCAGGCTCGCTGTTGTGATTTCTGTCCCAGGCTGGCGTCATCTTCATACCATTGTCCCCCAATAAATGAAGCTCGATAAAATCAGCTGCTTTTTCAACCTGATTTTTCAAAAGCTGAGATCCGAACGGCGATTCTAAAAACAACAGTGAAAAAATGGGGAACGATTGCAGTCGATTCTTTTTGACTGGATCGAATGAATCGCAGATGAATCCCCGTTCAGCATCCCAGAAAGTTGGCAGAAAAGATTTTTCAATTTTACTTGCCATTACTTTCGCCTGGTTGGCTGTGGGAATATCGCCGATTTGAAATGCCATTTTTTCAAGGTTTCGGCACAGGCAATACCAGGCGCCCTGGTCGATCGCCACATAAAAATTTTCCGTGCGCCCCATTTTGTATGGTAGATCAGGATACATGCCGAACGAGGGAAACAGCCCATTCTCATCGCAGCGTGATTTCAAAAAATGAAAGGCATGAGCCAGTGCCGTGTAATTTGATCGGATGATCATGGCATCTTTTGTTTCGGCAAATAAGGACAGCACCAGCTCGGAAAACAGAAAATCCATCGCCCCGATGCCACGGCTATCCATCGGCTCGAATTGACGAGTCCAGCGACCTGGAATGGCGCCATCAATGTCCCGATGGCTGTTGATGAAATTTGCCATTCGTTGCACAAAAGCACGATCGCCCCAGCGCAACATGGCTGGAGCAGTGACGAGATTATCCCAGGCCCAGATCCAATAATATGTGCCAGGGCAGGCTCGGGTCATGCCAGCGTCCTGAACTTTAGCAGACTCGACGATCAATGGTGTTTGAGAGAAAAATTCTTCAGTGGCGGGATAACCTGGAAGATTCAACTGCGGCGCTGATTCAGCCAATGCTCGATAGCGTTTCGATTGGCGATAAAATGGCTTTTTCACTTCATTGCTGATTTTAGGCAGATCGAATTTCTGCTGTGAAAATTGCACCCGAAACAAAGGCGCTTCAAAAAGCTGTTTCGATGTTTGAATGAATCTGGCTTTGAATTGAAGCCAATTGATTTTTTCATCCGAGCGAAAATAATGATCGCCGCCGATCAAAATCCAGGTATCGGCGACGTAGAGCTTGAGGTTCAAATTCTTGTATTCTGATTTGACATCTTCAAATTTTGCCATGCCTGAAATTAAACGCTTGTTAAAAATAATTCTGCGCCAACCTTCGGGGATCAAAAAATCGCCCTGATAATCGCCTGTCCGCTTGAGCCATTGGCTCAGCTCGATCACATCGGTCGCCTGCAAAATGATAGAATTTTCAGTTGCCATTTCAGGCTTCGCCCAGGAACGTTTGCCATGAACTTCGGTCGTCATCGAAAGCTTGTTCCACCAGAGGGAGAATTCCAGATTTTCAATCGACGCCGATGAGCCAGTTTTTCTTGCCGTGCAGGAGGCAAGTAATGTGTCTTGCAAAACAGCTATCTTTAAGGTGAATGAGAAATCGTCGCAGCGATTTCGAGCTTGAATGATCCCTGGCTGAATCATCAAATTCGACCAGTTGAGCGGGATTGTAGTCTGAGCGCCATTCGATTCAATCAAGACCTCAAATTTCAAAACGCCATCGGGATGCTGCAAAAGTTTCGCATTTCGGCTGACTGGCTGCGCTCCGTGATAATCGATCTGCTCGATGCCCTGGCAGGAATGAGCGATCAGGGCCGAAATTCGGTCGTCCGAAATCCAGATGTTTTGATCGGTGCGTTGGGTCAGGTCTTTTAATTTAATCATAACATTTGTGAGACGTGAAATGTGAAACGTGAAACGGCAGACGAGACTGATCACTGATTACTGTTTACTGTTTACTGTTTATTGAACTTTGTTTCACATTTCACGTTTGACGTTTCACTTCAAAGTGTACAAATCATGCAATAAAAACATTTCATTCAATCCAACTGGCGCTTCAATTTCAAAATGATAAACCGTCTGATCTTCGCCATTCCAGGTTCGCTCGATAATCCGCTCGCTTAAAGGATCGAAGCGAAAGATCATGGCTTTATCTTCTAGCTGAAATTTGATCTGGTGAATAAATGGCTTTTCGAGCTTGGGTGACACCCCTATCGAATCAATATACTTTTTGAAATCCTGCAATTCAGGAAAATTCTTTTTGCTTTCAGCTAGAAAAGCAAATCCGTTGATGGTCTGGCTCATCATTTCTTTCAAGAAATCCAGGCGTTCGCCCTGGTAGCTGTAAATCGAGATGATCAAAAAATCGTCAACTCGATCAATAGAAATTTTACCTTGAAAATCAGATAGCAGCGATGGCTGGATCGAGAAAATTGCCAGATAGGTCTGGTAATCCGCTATCACGATTTTTTTGAAATCTTTTTTTTGAAAAGGAAATGATGAGATTGCTTCGTCATCCACGCTGAAATAATCAAATGGAACATGATGCGAGAAGATCAGATCCAGCCGCAATTCAGTGATGCCCGCATGACCCACTCGCTTGGGAACATATCCGATAATTGCTTTATTTTTAAATTGAAAAGAAAAGGGGCGACCTTCTTCATAGAGATAATCTTTGGTGATTGGAAAGCCAGTCACATGACAAAAATTATCCTGTCCAAAACGGCTGCCATTGAAAACCATTCGGGTGAACATGCTTCGGAAATCTTTTAAATCAGCTATACTGTTTGAACGTCGATAGCGTAATGTAAACGAGTCGTTTTGCCCGCCATTCACGTAGGGTCGACTGGCAGTGCCGAGGCAGAATTCTTGATCAAGAAAACTGGTCAGATCCGACCAGCCGCCAGGATAGATTTCAGGATCAAAGGTGGAAATTTTCTCTCCATTTTTAATGGAGCGG
>JALOPY010000281.1 GCA_025453735.1 bacterium
TTCATTCATGGCGGGGACACCCTGAAAAGCAACTTTGATAAGAATAAAACCAGTATCGAAATGTTCCTGCGATTCGGCTCCGATGATAACAACTATTATGAATACCGGGCGCCGGTTTTTCAGGGGTGGGAAAATAATGATATGGAAATCGATCTCAATGAAATCGCGAAAATGAAAAGCGAGGAGCGCGAAGTCCTGATCGATTCCACCACCGGACGGCAATATCGCGTCACAGGCAGACCTTCTTTGACTAATATCCGACAGTTGGTATTGGGCGTGAAAAATATTTCAAATTCAGATTCGGAATTTAGTTCTGGAACCAACAATGTTTTTACCGGCGAAATCTGGGTCAATGAGCTGCGGCTCTCGGGTGTGAGAAAAGATAAGGGCATCGCCGTTCGCGCCAGGGCTGATTTGCAATTCGCCGATGTGTTTTCAATCAATGGTGAAGTGAACCGAAAAGATGCGGATTTCCACAACGTCAGCGAGCGGTTCGGCATGGGAAGCGATGAGATTGGCGGAACTTTTTCTGGCAACCTTTCGGTTCATAAATTTCTTCCCAAGTCATGGGGATTGCTTATTCCAATAAATTTCAATTATTCCGAGCGCACTTCAACTCCAAAATACCTTCCAGGAAGTGATGTGCTTGCAAAAACATTATCAGATTCCCTGTTAGATTTAATCCGGGCGAAAAATGACAGCAAGGGTTTTGGAGTCTCCTTCAAGAAAAACACACGGTCCAATAATTTTTTCATAAAAAATACGCTGGATCAAATTTCTCTCAGTTACAACTGGGGAGTATCAAACGGGACCAGCTCCACCCATTTTAAATCGTACCAAAAGACTGAAGCTGCAAATTTTAGCTATGCAATTCCGTTTCCCCGCGATAAATATATTCGTCCCCTTCAATGGCTGGGAACAGCCCCGATAATCAAGAAATTAGCTGAAACGCAATTCAACTATTTGCCTAGCAGTTTCAACATTCGAATCTCCGGGAATCGCTCATCCTCCGAACAAATTCTGCGGACCGGACTCACGCCGCCCATTAATAAAACTTTTCTGATCTCCCGAAGTATTCAGACCGGGATAAGTCCGTTCAAAAGCTTTAGTATCGATTTTTCACGATCCTATAAAAATGATTTGAGAGATCTGCCCAATCCGAGGCAGCAAATGCTGAACATGAAAAATTTCTTGAAATATAATTTTGGCGACTCCACGAATTTGACAGACATGGATCAGTCATTGAGCACCAAATATAATCCACAATTTTTTAGCTGGTTGAAAACGAATTTCAGTTATTCGACGCAATTTCGCTGGACAAATAATATCCAGTTGGGGGATCGCGGCAGAAGCGCCACGAATAACACCTCGCTGAATGGTTCATTTACATTCGAGCCGGATCGCTTGATCAAATCCATTTTCAAGCAACCCTCGAAAGCTCAACCGCCGAGAGGCGCTCGCACAGCTCCCACGGCGAAACAGCCGGAAAAAAAGGATGAAAAACCAGACGAAAAGAAGGACCAGGCAAAACCCAGCTTCAATCCATTAAAACCGTTGTTATCCGGCATTCAATTCTTCACCAGCCGGATTCAGCCGATTACGATGAGCATCACACAAAGTCAAAACTTGAGTCATTTTGGCTTGTCCGATTCCATTCGGGCTTACCCCACGGTGGGATATATGTTTGGAATGGATGATGATCCTGGCATGGGACATGTGCCAAACATCGGTACGAATAAACAATCGTTGCGCCAAACATCCAATCTTTCGTTATCCAGTGGCATTAATGTTATTAAACAAGTCGATGTCAGCTTAAAATATAATTACAGCAAAAATGAAAATTCCACGACGATGCAAGGAGGCGATGCCACGAGATCCTGGTTCCCTGTTGA
The DNA here is from genome assembly GCA_025453735.1 of bacterium. Lineage (GTDB taxonomy): Bacteria > Zhuqueibacterota > Zhuqueibacteria > Thermofontimicrobiales > Thermofontimicrobiaceae > JALOPY01. Next base: position 1,893 of record JALOPY010000281.1, read on the forward strand.
GAAAAATGGCAAAGATGCCGGATTTGTGCTGCCCGAATGGTCGGTTCGTTGGAGCGGCATCGAACGGATAAAATTTCTCAATAAATTTGCCCAGCGAATCAGTTTCGATCATTCTTTTACAGGAAATAAGCAAGATTCATGGCAGAAGCAAGATACTGACACGATGCGAGTTCCGACCCGGGAATCATACACCAAATCATTTCGTCCCCTGGCAGGATTGAATATCACGCTGAAAAATAATATTAACCTGAATCTCCGTTACAATTGGTCTGAAACGCTGGATTTGACAACGCGAAATGGATCTGGTGGGACAAAAAATCTAACCTCAGATTTTTCGTTATCGGGTCAATATTCAAAGAGTGGTGGTTTTCGATTACCTTTTTTCAAAAATAAAGAATTAAAAAATACAATGGACGTGCAACTTACGGTTAGCTGGAATAAAAACGAAGCATTCCAAAATGTTTCAGGAGGGGATTGGACAACCACCCGAGACTCCGAGCAATTCAATTTCGAGCCAAAGCTAACCTATTCATTCAGCCAAAATGTTCGTGGTGGAGCGAATTTCAAATGGGGATATAATACCAATGAACGAATCGGCAAAACAAGCATCATGGAATTCGGAATTCATGTCAACATCATTATCAGCGGAAGGTAATTTGTGAAAAATTTTTCGCACATTATTATTCATCAGGCTTTAGTGATTTTATTTGGTTTTTTCAATAAGCAATTGCTATTGACTGGTATTATATTTTTAATGTTCATATCGTCCTGTGGCGGGCAATCGATTCCTGCTTTTAACAAACAAAATTCTTTCCAATATCTGGAAAAGCAATGCGAATTTGGCGCGCGGGTTCCGGGAACAGCGGCTCACCTGAAATGCAGAGATTATCTCGTTGCAACGTTGCGCAACTATACAAATCTGGTAACGCTGCAGCCATTCCAGACAACGATGCCTACTTATCAAAAGCCAGTCACCTGCTATAACATTATTGCCAATTTCTATCCGAACCAAACACGACGTGTGCTTCTCTGCGCGCATTGGGACACACGTCCCTGGGCAGATCGAGATCCCGATCCAGCCAATCATCGACAACCGGTTCTGGGCGCGAACGATGGCGCTTCCGGCGTGGCAGTGTTATTGGAAATTGCCAGAATCATCAGTATCGTTCCCCCAAACTTTGGTGTGGACATCGTCCTGTTCGATGCCGAAGATTTTGGAACGTATGGACAAAATGACACCTGGGCTTTGGGATCAAAACAGTTCGCCAAGAATGTTGTTAAAAATTATCACCCGGAATTCGGAATCCTGCTCGATCTCATCGGCGACGCAAATCAAGAAATATATATTGAACAAAATTCTTATCAATATGCCCGAAGTATTGTCGATAAAATCTGGAACATCGCCCAGCGATTACGCATCCCTGAATTCATTCCAGAAGTAAAATATGAAGTCTATGATGATCATTTGAGTTTGTTAGAAATCGGAATTCCATGCATCGATATTATCGATTTCGATTATCAGCACTGGCATACCATTTCAGACACGCCGGACAAATGCAGTCCCGAAAGTCTGGACAATGTCGGCAGAGTTTTGCTGACAGTTCTCTTTGAATAATACGCTCATTTCAGTTTTTTTTCCAGTATAAAAATTTATCAACATCCTGATTCCATCCGCCCTGGTCTGAACGTGTCCCATATCTTTTGCTGGACACTGGAGCAGGTTGCAGGACTGATTAAAGGAATAATTTTCCTCAAACGCAAAGGCGCAGAGATCGCTAAGGATCGCAGAGGAAAATAAAAAAAATCTGATTCTATTTTTTTTGTTATAGTACGTTTATCGCTCTCTGCGAAACTCAGCGTACTACGTGTCTCTGCGTTGGGTTAACTCAGCTAAGATTGCGCTGAAATTGTTGATATAACCTGAATTATAATACTAAAATTCCTGTGTCCATTCACGATGTGGCTAAAAATCAGTCCTGCGCGGATGAAATCTGTATGAAATTTTTCTTAGTGATCTTTGTGTTCGCTTCGTGATCTTTGTGTTGAGTAATTGATTTGCAGCTTTGTTGCGCTATAAATAATTTGTTGGAAGAATCCGCTGTGATGGAGGAAAAATGAATTTATTACAAATCGTAGTTAAAGGCGGCGTTCTAATCATTCCGATTATCCTGTGCTCATTGATTGCAGTCGCGGTAATCATCGAGCGCTGGCTGTTTCTCCGGAAAGTGAAAATCAATGCACGGAGTTTTATGATTCAGGTAAAATCTTTGATCATCAAAGGAAAAATAACCGATGCTGTCCTGCTGTGCAAACGCACCACCGCACCCATCGCAAAAATCACCAAAGCAGCCGTCGAGCGTTACAATCGACCGAGGGAAGAAATCAAAGAAGCCATCGAAAGTGCGGGCAAAATTGAAATTTATCATCTGGAAAAAAACCTGGGCATTCTGGGAACGATTGCCGCAATTGCCCCGCTGCTGGGTTTCCTGGGAACAGTGACCGGAATGATTCGCGCCTTCATTCAGGTTCAGAGCCTGGGCGGCAATGTGGATGCCAGCGTGCTGGCAGGCGGAATCTGGGAAGCCCTCGTGACCACAGCAGCCGGGCTGGTCGTGGGCATTCCCACGCTGATTTTTTATAACTGGCTGCAAAGCCAGGTCGAACGGTTTGTTTTTGAAATGGAAGAAAATTCCACTTCATTATTAGATATGTTGATTCAGCAAGAGGAATCCGATTATGAAGTTCCAGACGACTCGATCTAAAATTACCGCGTTTTCAACAATATCGCTGACCGATATCGTGCTGTTGCTGTTGATCTTTTTTCTGCTGACTTCATCTTTTTTTATGCAACCCGGCATCAAGGTTACGCTGCCAAAAGCTATCACCGGACAGGTCGAAACGAAGAATCGAATTTATTTGACAATATCCCAGCGAGAGGACATCT
>JALOPY010000282.1 GCA_025453735.1 bacterium
TAAAGGGATTTCACTCCGCTTAACATTTGTTACTTAAAATTATATTTCAATCCCACCAGAATATTTCTCGGCTCATAATAAATCATGTAGCTGATGTCATAGCCATCCGAATCGATCAACGTCGGTTCTCCTGTCTCGACAAATTTTTCCAGCGCTCCGCCATCGTAAGGATACGCGTGACCATACGAACGAATATTTTTTTGATTGAACAGATTGGTAATTTTAGTATAGAGCGTGATGGTATGACTTCCGACATTAAAATATTTATCAAACTTTAGATCCCAGGTTTGTCGAGCGGGAAAGCGATGGTTATCGAGCAAATCAGGTGGATCATCTGGCTCCAGATAAGTAAATGCCTGGCCACTGATATAGTAATAAAGCAGACTCAAATCGCTGTCCCTGAAAATTTGGCTGAGCACCGGGATCTTCCAATTTTTGGGATATTGCATAAAAAAATTGGCGCGCAAAATGTGGGGACGGCTATAACTGTTTTCTGTGGGCAAGCGATCCGAAGCTTCGACGTACCACTGGTACGTGGCATTGCCGTCTTTATCGAAATTGATTCGAGCGGGAGTCGCCGTGCCATGGCTGCTCTTGGAAAAGCTGTAATTCAGATTCAAAATAAAATCATTGCTGAACAGCGTTTTCAGGCTCACCTCGACGCCACGGGCATCGCCATAATCGCCGCTAAAGTGCGTGGAATAGGGAAGGTTGGACGTCCGGCCATAAGGATCGATGCTGTAAACCAAATCCCGGAGGAATCCTGGTCGCTCATGCTGAGCAAACACATCCTTATAAAAACCCGTGATGTTAATCACCGCCAGATTTTCAAAATGATGCTTGATTCCCATTTCAAACTGGATCGTCTTTTCTGGCTTGAGCGGCTCCAGCGTCATATTGATCACCCGTTCTGGATCGGTATTATCTGGCCCAGGCGGAGGATTATTTTTCACAAAAACATCAGGACGAAAATAGGTGAATTCGTATTGCGCATTGATCGGCGGCATCTGGTAAAAATGTCCATAGCTGAAATGAAAGACCGAATTATCAGTGATCGGGAACGAGATTCCCAGCCGCGGATTGACAGAATGAAATGGTTTCACTCGTTCTCGTGGTTTGGCTAAGGCATTTTCAAAGCTCCATTTGTCGTGCCCTAATGAGTCAATCCCATCGGCATCAGGATCAGCCGCAGGATTATATTCGGGATCGAGCGATGGATTCCAGACAAAGCTTTCTTTAGTGAACCACTCCCGATTGCCATCATAATAATCATAGCGAATTCCCATGTTCAGGATCATGCTTTCGAATTCCATTTTATTCTGAAAATAGACGCCCAGTTGCAAGGGATGAAACGTCTCATTCAAGCCTCGAACCCGCCATTTGTTCAAATCATCGCTATACGAAGCTAAAATCCAGCTATCCTCATCATACGTATTGTAATGAAACTCAAACCCTGATTTCAATAAATTGTTGGTATTCACCTGCCAGTTAAAATTGCCACATAACGATAAATCACCGGTGCGATTATTGGCATAAGGGCTGAACAGATGCGCCACGAACGGCTCGTCTTCAAAATCATCATAAAAATGCCAGCCCCACACATCTGGCTTTTTGCTCTCGCCCAAAATTCGATAGGGGCTGGGGCGTTCTTTTTGTTGAAAAGTATAGGAGCTCAGCTTGATTTCATAAAACATTTCAGGCTTGATCACGTGAGTTAAGCCCAATCGCGCCTGGTAAACGGTGTTGTCCAGAATCGAGCCATAGCCCCGATAATATTTGGCTCGCAAGGGAAAAAATTCTTCGGCATTGGTGGCGTGGGTATCGTAGCTATACATGCCGCCGAATTTGATATTCAAGTTAGACGTGACAGCATATTTGCCACTTAAATTTAAATTGGTCAAATCTCGCGTAGCCCGTGGACGGGGTAATTCATACGGCTGCTGCTGATACCAGCCTGTCAAAAAAAAGCTCATTTTCTTGATTTCATCTCCAATAATTGGAAGAAACGAGCCAGGCACGGGACCGCCGAATGAAAATCGAAAATCATGCTCGGCAAAATTTCGATAGTCATAAACCTGGCTCTCGCGATCGGGAGTCCACCATTTGGGATCGAGATAGGTCGCGCCAGAAATGCTATCAGTTACTGTATGCCTGTTAAACTCGAAATTCTTTTCCCGATCGTACAGATAGGTTCCGAAGTGACGCTGATGCGGGGCGCCGTATTGGTAGTCCACCGAGAAAGTATAAAATTGTCCGCCTTCTTTAGTAATCACATTGACGATGCCCGATTGCGCCTGCCCGTATTCGGCATTGAATCCGCCTGTAATCACCTGAATTTCCTTGACCGCTTCCTGGTTGATCTGGGTGAATGAGCCGCCGCCATCTGCCTTACCTTCGGTCATGGCAGCCATGCGGGTTCCATCCACAAACCAGGTCACCTGATCCTGACTACCGCCTCGAACCGAATATCTTTTTTCGCCCCTGCCTGTGCCCGACAGATTTCCCTCGACGGGAATCGGATCGAAAAATACGCCCGTTTGCAAATTCACAGTTTCAGTTACTTCCGTGGCGGTGGATTTTTGCATGTCCTCATACCCCACAACTTCCTGGCTGGTCGTCAGGTCTTTTTGAATGACAGGGCGTTCGGCAACCACGACCACAGACTCTCCCAGATCGATCGCTTCTTCTTCTAGATCGATGTCGATGTTAGTGGTCTGGTCAATACTGACCCTGACATTTTTGATCTCTGCCGTTCGGTAGCCCATCATGGAAATCTTGAGTGCATAGCTGCCTGGCGGCACTGATAAAATAAAATACCTGCCTTGAAGGTTCGAAGCCGCACCCAGGGGAGTGCCTGTGAGGATAATATTTACGCCTGGCAATGGTGCGCCAGAGTTCCTGTCCTTTACCAAACCTGCTATTTTGCCAGAGGTACCAGCAAATAGCAGGGATGGCAAAATGGATAAGAGACAGATAGAACAAATAATCTGGATGAATCTGTTTTTAAATTTTTTCATCGATCTCTCCTAATTTTTTTTCCAGCGGATAGAAACAATCCAACGGATTCCTGATCCTGGATATTCGATATTGGATCAATAATGTTTTGCCTTACAGCATCAGGCATCAAATATTCAGCCTCATTCTTTATTAACAAATACGATGTTGAAACTTTGATATATTGATATTTTCACTTTTTCCATTAAACCCGACGGCACTATTTTTCCCCAGTTTTCACCCAATCGATATTGCTGATGTTTCAGCATGTAATTATTGGCTGGGGTATTGGTGATCACCAGTTTGATCTCGTTTTCTCCCGCTTTCAAATAATTTGTTATGTCGAAAGAAAAGGGAAGCCAGCATCTTTCGCCGACCTTTTTTCCATTTAGCCAGACTTCAATAATATCATTGATCTGCCCAGCTTCCAACATAAATTTTCTATTCTCTTTCAATAATGATTTATCGAGATGAAGTCTTTGAGAGTAAATTCCAGTGCCAGAAAAGTAAGGATGAGCTGGCGCTTTTGTTGCGCCATCGGGTTGTTTGATTGTTTGTTCCTCAGTCCAGGTACCAGCGCTTCTGATTTCTGCTGGGAATGAATTATCTGCGGGCGTGAAATTCCAGAAATCAGCAAGGTCGATCTTCTCTGGGGGAGTTGCAAAAAGTTTCTTTTCAAATTCTTTTCCTTGCCAGGAAAGAACGAAAAAATTTTCTCCATCCCCAATTGGTGAGGCACAGACGAAAAGCGAATCGCCTTTGACTTCGAGCTGTTTGATGTTCATGTTGGATTTGATGACATGCGGAATGTTTGCCTCGTTTTGATCAAAAACGATTAGCAAAGAACCGAAGCGATCTAATCGCAAAGGCAAAATTGTTCGATCGTCTTCTCGGTGAAACTGCGCGGCGTTTGCAATCGTCCCATCCTCAGCATTCCAGATTTGAGGAGTACCGATGTTCGAAAAAGATATATTAGTTTTAACTGGAACGCTATCGTTATTGGAGATAAAATAAATATCGAGACCATCTTTGATTTTATGGATGAAGCTGATATTTTTATTGGGAGGTTCCAGGCGGAGATCAGCAATCAGGCAGCTTTCAATAATTGAATAAATTGAATCGAGATTGCTTTTGTTAAAAAAAGCCATTCCGCCGTTTTCATTGGTATTTGCGCCAGCAGGATCACGCCAGATTTTATTGACTGCATTTTTTAAATCAACTCCTTCAAGGCTAAGCTGAGGCAAATTGCCGTAAGCGATAATCTTTCCGCCCCGCTTATAAAAATTGTTTATGCTTTGCAGTGCTGCTTCATCAATAATTTTCGTGAGTGGGAGCAGCAGTAATTCGTAATCGATCCAGAAGTCGTTTTGATTCAGCCTTAAAATAACTTTATCTTCAACTTGTTTGATTTCAACTTTGTTTAAAGTTTCCTCATCTAAATAATCAAAATCAAGCTGATGGCTCAACAGAAAATTCGATAATCCGATGAAAGCGCTATCAACTTGATCCGCCAATTTTTCATCCAGCGGTGTTAAAACTGCCTGTACATTTTTATTGGGATACAGCATGGCGATCGGCGTTACATTCCTGCCACCCGAAAGAATGAACGAGAGTCGTTGCACATAATCTGTGTAATTGGGCAAATATCGCCACAGCGTATTCTGATAAAACAGCGACGGGGGAATTTCGAATTGCCAGTCGCCTTCCATTGTGAAATAAAACGAGCTTAGCAGCAGCCGATTGACGCCCCGTGAAAATAGCCAATCCGTGACTGCTTTCATCTTCTGCAAAGTCACGTCCCAGCCATACGCCCCAAAGACTTCGCAAT
>JALOPY010000283.1 GCA_025453735.1 bacterium
TTCGATCTTGGCTTTGGCAATCTTTCCTCGCACCACTTCGGCGGTCATCTGATCGCCTAAGAAAATCTGGATCACCCGAATGTTTTCCCTGGCTTCGGGGATTTTGACTTCTTCAAATAATTTGATCCGTTGAATGGTAATGCGAAGCTCTTCTCTCAAAATCGCTTCCTGTTTTCGAGTGATTTTCAGCTCTGCCTGGCGCTCAATTTGCTCTTTTAAAACGGCGATAGCTTTATCGACCCAGAGCGGTGTTTTATATAAATCATATTCTGTGTCAACAAAAATCACTCTCGAGTAAGTCGGAATATCAATGCCAGCAATATTTTCCTCATCCGTGGTCACTTCCTTAACCTGGACGAACTCATTCAAATCGATATCTTCCGCAAATACATCAGCCCATCGGGTGATTTCTTTTTCCACCTGCTCGAATTCTTCGGTCAATTTATCGATGCGATTCTGAATCTGTCGAATCTCCACCAGCAACTGCTGCTTCTTCAATTCCAGCGTGGGAAGATAGCGGGTGAACCGCTTCAGGTTGTCCTTCTGTTTTTTGAGTTCGTTTTTGGTATATTTAATTTTTGCCATTTTGATATAATTGTCAGATTTTGTTCATTAAATTTTTTTTCCAACGGATAGAAAAAATCTTCCTTCGGCAGATTGCTACTATAGATTGATTCGCCAAAGGAGAACCCAACGGATTTTATTTTTTAAGATAAAAACTCATCGAAAGTCAATCCAATATCTTTGGCAATTTGTCTCAGCAAGATTGGAGAAATATCTCTGCCTGGATGAAATGGTACAGTTGTAAATCTTCCATCTGGATGTTGAAATTGTTTGTGTGATCCTTTCTGCCGAACTTCTTCAAAGCCTAATTGCTTTAAAATCCGTACCACTTCTGCTGGTTTTAAAACAGGATTTTTTCCCATGCTATCAAACCATTACTGTCTGTGTGCCGATAAATTCGGTTTCTAATCTCGGTTCGCCATCTTCCAGTAGCATCTCGATCACTTCACGAAGATTTTTTTGTAATTCGTCAAGCGTTTCACCTTGTGAATGAGCTCCTGGAAATCCTGGCACATGACCAACATATAATCCTGTATCACGGCATTTTTCGACAACTGCGGTGAAAATTTTCATACATGACTCTTTTGAGTTAAATTTATAGAATCGAATTATTTGTTGAGTTGGTTAATTGAGTTAAGTCAGTTAAGTAATTTGTGTTGGGTAAGTAAGGTAACTAAGAAGATTTCCCTAATTACCCACTCTCCCAATTACCCAATTCACTTCGCCCCATTCGGCCAAAACTCCTTAATCAACTCCGTCCGCATCCGAGTCTCCTCGGGCTTGAAGCATTCGGCCAGGATTTTCCAACCCCTGTCCAGTGCATCTTCCAGCGAAATATTGACCGACAAATCCATCATCTGGGAGCGGAACATGCCGCCGTATTTAAGCAGCTTTTGATCCCAGTCGCTCATGCGGAATCCCATGGATCGTTTTTCTTCGGTCTCAATAAATTGGGCATAAAGCTGGATCATGCCGTCCATGATCGCCCGATGGTCTTTGCGGCTGCGTTTTTCACTGTTGACGTTTTGCTTCAATCGACTGAGTGAGCCAAACGGATCGATGTAGCCATGATGCAAATAAAACTGACCTTCGGTGATGTAGCCTGTATTATCGGGAACTGGATGCGTCACATCATCACCAGGCATGGTGGTGACTGCTAAAACCGTGATCGAGCCTGCTTCCTCGAAATCAACGGCCTTTTCATAGCGGGCTGCCAACTGGCTGTACAGATCGCCAGGGTAACCTCGGTTGGAAGGCACCTGCTCCATCGTAATGGCGATTTCTTTTAACGCATCGGAAAAGTTGGTCATGTCAGTCAGTAATACCAGCACATCTTTGCCCTTCAACGCAAATCGTTCTGCCACAGCCAATGCTAAATCGGGAACCATCAAGCTCTCCACAATGGGATCGGAAGCCGTATTGACAAAGAAAACAGATCGGGACAGGGCGCCGCCTTGTTCCAGCGTAAATTTAAATTTCATGTACTCATCGTATTTCAATCCGATGCCGCCGAGGATGATCATATCGACCTGTGCCTGAAGCGCAACTCGTGCCAATAGCTCATTATAAGGCTCACCCGAAATTGAGAAGATCGGCAATTTTTGAGACACGACCAGCGAGTTGAACACATCGATCATCGGAATGTTGGTGCGAATCATGCGATTGGGGATGATGCGTTTGGCTGGGTTGACAGCAGGTCCTGCCACAGGGATCATATTTTCCGTGAGCAAGGGACCTTTGTCACGAGGATTTCCAGCGCCATCGAAAATTCTGCCCAGCATGTCATCGGAGAAAGTCACCATCATGGGATGTCCCAAAAATCGCACTTCATCATTGACAGAAATTCCTTTCGTGCCAGCGAAGACCTGCAACGAGACCAGGTCGCCATCCAGCTTGATCACCTGTGCCAACGATTTGCCCCTGGCTGTTGTAATTTCAGCCAATTCTTCATAGCTCACATCGGTCGCTTTTACCGTAATCACATTGCCGACGATATTTAAAATTTTATTATACACCTTTCTCATTTTCCGAGTGCTCCTCAATTAATTTATTGATCTCGTCTTCCTGTGTTTTGAACTCGGCGGATTTCATGTCGATATAATTCCAGTCGATGAATATTTGTCGCAATCGGTAGAAAATGGTTCGTGCTTCCTCTTTGGTCTCCAGCCGAAAATCGGTTTCGAGAATTTTTCTCACCACGTTGAACACATGCTTTTGACGCTCCCGATTCGATGCCGCATCGACAGGATCGAAGGCATTCTGCTGCAGATAAACGCTATCGAGAAATTCGGATTTCAAATACAATTCGAAATCATCCATCGACGTGCCTTCTTCGCCGACGACCATCATCATCTGGTTGACTTCATTTCCTCTTCGCAACAGCTCTCGTGCTTCGATAATTATATTTTTGTCGATAAAACTCTCGTATTTTGACCAGCTTTCCAGCGGATGGATCGAGGGGAAGCGACGGGCATTGGCTCGATCACGAGACAGTCCCAGAAAGGCGCTAACCACCTTCAAGGTGGATTGAGTGACAGGCTCTTCAAAATTGCCACCCGCAGGACTGACGGTTCCTCCGATAGTCAAACTGCCTGTCTTTCCATTATAAAGCTGCACCAATCCAGCCCGCTCATAAAATTCAGCGATTCGGGATTCGAGATAGGCGGGAAAAGCTTCTTCGCCAGGAATTTCTTCTAGCCTGCCCGAAAGCTCACGCATCGCCTGGGCCCATCGGGATGTAGAGTCGGCTAATAGCAGCACATCCAGTCCCATCTGTCGGTAATATTCAGCCAGCGTTACAGCAGTGTAAACTGAAGCCTCACGAGCAGCGACTGGCATGGAACTGGTGTTACAAATAATGATGGTTCGATCCATCAATGTCTTGCCGGTTCTCGGATCTTCCAGCACAGGAAATTCTCGGAGCAGCTCAACCACCTCGCCAGCTCGCTCACCGCAGGCGGCGACCACGATTATATCGGCAGTGGCATGTCGGCTCAAGATATGCTGGAGCACGGTTTTTCCAGCGCCGAAGGGACCAGGAATACAAAACGTCCCGCCTTTCGCCACGGGGAAAAATGTGTCGATAATTCTGGCTTGCGTGACCAGTGGCTCGGTCGGCACAATTTTATCCCGATATGCCTTGATTGGAATTTTGACAGGCCAGCGGAACGTCATGGCAATTTCAAAAATTTTGTCCCGATTGTCTTTGATGCGACAGATCGTATCTTTGATGGCGTATTTACCCGCTGCCACAATTTCTTCAATAACAAATTCTCCACTAAAATCAAATGGAATCATGATGGCATGTTGAAAAATGCCTTCGGGAACATGCCCGACCACTGATCCTCCTGTAACTAAGTCACCTTTCTTAACTGCTGGGGTGAACTCCCATAATTTTTCATCATCCAATGGTTTTTTCTCCACACCACGAGGGAGAAAAAATCCATATTCTTTAGCGATCTCGGGCAGCGGATTTTGCAGTCCATCATAAATCTGGGTCAGCAAGCCAGGGCCTAATTGCACCGATAAAAGTTGCCCGCTGAATTCCACCAAATCACCGATCAATAAACCTTTGGTGCTTTCAAAAACCTGCAAAAATGCCACTCCATCGCCAATCCGAACGATTTCGGATTTCAGCCGTTCTTTGCCTTTGATGATATAGGCAACTTCGTTTTGCATGATGTTGCCCGTCACTGCCACTGTTACCATGTTGCCGTTTACGCCAGTAATTTTACCCGTCGTCAGACTCATGTATTAACCTCGCACAGCTTCTGAAATTTTTTCAATCCTTGTTCTTTATTAAATGTAAAAAATCGCTGCAAAATTTGCAGTTTTAAATAATACAAAATTAAATATCCCAGGTCAAAGTGATGCTCCCGTTCCATCTCGTCGATAAATTGCCAGCGCAGTTCCATAAACCGCAGCTCGACTTCCAGCGGATTGCCCTCTTTGATTGTCGAAACGGGAAAGTTGGATGGCTTGTATTCCTGATCTCGCTTTTGCGCTTCTCGCCATAGCGCAATGTCAGTGCGGATTTTATTTTCAAATAATTTATAATCATCATAAACCTGGTTGATCTTTTTCATCGCATCAAAATCATTCATATCAACCTGGGATAAAACCTGGTAATCACTGGCATCCATCCAATTTTGGGCTTCCTCAAGAAATTTCTGCACCGTTATGCTCGGCTCTTTTCCGAGGAACAGGGTCGGAAGCTCGGCGATCAAATAGTAATATTTATCCATGCTAC
>JALOPY010000284.1 GCA_025453735.1 bacterium
TAGCGGTTGTGCCCAATCGCCTTGTCACCCTGGAGTTTATTCAGATTCTGGACATTTGAAAAAACATCGGCAACTAATCCTAAATCCACATGCTTATAAAATGTTCCGTTTTCTGAGGACACAATACCGGAACTCTCCTGTCCTCGATGCTGTAACGCGTAAAGTCCTAAATATGTAAAATTCGCCGCGCCTGGAATTCCATAAATTCCAACCACTGCACATTCTTCCCGGGGTTTATCCTGATGCAAGCAATGTATCGACATAATTCTTTAAATTTTCTTCCTCATAAATATTTATCATACCATATTCAATTTCTAATCAGAAATAATCATTATTCCAACTGCAATTCCCAACAAATTGGCGACAAGATCTTTTACACTTGCCGCGTTTTTATGTTGAATACCGTCACGAATTTCTTTTGCCAGTCCCAACGAGAGTGAGATACAAAATCCCCCGGTTTGAGACTTCTGATTTGGAAATTTTCGTTCTTCCCGAAGCAGATAATAGCCTGCTGCGCTCAAAAACGCGCTGGTCAAAAAATGATGCGCTTTATCCCTGGTGAACCAGGAGTCCGAAAATGTGATTTTGAATTTCGCATTTTTATTGTCATTTTTTTGATAATCCCATTGGATCGCCAGTGGGGAGAATGAATTTCTCTCCGCCCCAATATTCTCTGGGAGCATTTTGCCTGGATCAGCGTCCGGCGCTACGAGTTGCAAATCCTGCAAGCTACAATTCAGATCATCACTGTCATCCAAATTTTGTCCCAAACTATAAACTGACGTTGAAATCAGGATGATGACTATCAAGGCTGTTTTCATTCAGATGACTTCGCCATTTTTTTTCATCGCTTATTTTTTTGGATAATCATACTGATTCCATCGCTCTGAGCGATGGGATCAGTAGATAAAAAAATTTATAGTCCTAATTCTTGATCGATCTCCTGCATTGCTTTTAACGCGATTGCTAAAAACTCTTCTAAGCTTAATCCCAGATCCTCACAAGTTTGGATCTGTTCGCGACTTGCCCCGGCTGCAAATCGCTTTTCTTTGTAGCGTCGCATGATAAACTCCACATCGATTGATTTTAATTTTCGATCCGGATGCATCAACATCAAAGCCGCGGCAACGATCAAGCCTGTCACGGGATCGGCTGCATAAATCGCCTTGCCTATCAATTTCGTTCGTGGAGCGAGATCATTGTGACACTTGATCGCTTCGATAATTTCCGGATCGAGATGAAAGGGCTGAAGGATTGCTTCGGTAACTAGTGTGTGGCGAGCAGGCTCATTCACTGTTTCCTCGTAATCAAGGTCATGCAATAATCCAGCCAATCCCCAATTTTCACCATCCTCGTCAAAATGATTCGCCAATCCCCGCATCACCGCTTCGACAGCAAGAACATGTTTGAATAAATTCTTGTTTGAAAATTTTGATTTTGAAAGCTCATAAGCGTGCTGCCGATCCATCCTGAAACCTCTAATAGTTTTTGCACTAAAAATAGTTGCCTGTCCATGCAATATATGCCAGGATGACAAAAATTGCAATGGGACAGATAAAACGAATTAAGAACGCCCAGATAGGACGAAAATAAAAAACGCTTCCTTGTTCTTGAATTTCCCTCGAAATTGCATTGACGCCCCATTTATAGCCTGCAAAAATCGCGATGAAAAATGCCCCAATCGAGAGGGAATAATTTCCGAACAGGGCATTCATGAAATCTAAAAATCCGAAATTTTCTTTGATAAATGTCGAAAAAAAATGATTCGCCCCCAAAGCCAGCGCTGAGGGAATTCCGATAATAAAAGTTATTGCTCCCATCGACACGACTGCCTTTTTTCTTGACCAGCCATGTTCATCGACAAAATAGGCGACAGGAACTTCCAGCAGCGAGATTGTTGACGTCAATGCAGCTACCGCCAGGAGCAAAAATATGCCTGCGCCAAAAATCATTCCGCCTGGCATTTTAGCGAAGATTGATGGCAACACCACAAACACCAAACCTGGACCGCCAGCCGGATCCATGCCCATAGCAAAAAGCGCCGGGAATATCACCAGCCCGGCAAGAATGGCGATCAATGTATCGAAGAAGCAAACATAAGCTGCCGACGTCACGAGGTTATCTCTTTTTGAGATATAACTGCCATAAGTAATCATGGTGCCCATACCCAGGCTCAACGAAAATAGTGCCTGTCCCAGCGCCCTGGCAAAAGTAGTTAATGTGATTTTGGAAAGATCGGGCTTCAGATAGAAACTCAAACCTTTCGATGCTCCTTCAAGTGTAATTGAATAGATTGCCAGGATGATCAGCAGCAGAAACAATAGCGGCATTAATATTTTGGACCAGCGTTCAATCCCTGCAGAGACTCCTCCCATGACCACCAAAACCGTCAGAATAATAAAGACCAAAAGCAGTCCAATCGAAATATAAGGATTGGCAGTAAAAGCAGCAAAGATTTGACCGGACTGGGCTGCGGATTCCACTGCTGAAAAATCTCCTAAAATAATTTTAATGAAATACCCCACCGTGTAGCCGGCAATCACGGCATAAAAAGAGAGTATCCCGATTCCTGTGATGACACCCAATCCTCCAATCGCTTTCCACAAACTTTGTGGAAATAGTTTTTTGAATGCTCCGACTGGATTTTTTTCGGTATTCCGACCGATCGCAAGCTCGGCAATCATCACCGGCAAACCAATCAGAACAACAAAAATAATATAGATTAAAACAAAAGCAGCTCCGCCGTTCTCACCTGCGACATAAGGAAATCGCCAGATATTCCCAAGCCCAATTGCAGAACCAGCAGCAGCGATAATAAAACCAAACTTTGATCCCCAATTCCCTCGCGAGGTCTCTAAATTGGACACAAATTCCTCCTGTTAATTCTTGAAAATTTATTAATAGCGCCAACAAATGGATAATCGAATCCCGTCATATTTGCCATCACCAATCGGGGAGATATTTAAAAAAGATAAATCCGAGCTTTCATCAAAATTGGATAAATGGGCGTCAACAAACGCATCCGCGATGCTAAACAATATCGCGCCGACCAGCCACCAATTTGAGCTGTTTCGATTGTTGATATAAAATTCCCGGTTCGCGATAATGACATCTTGCTCGTACCCAGGCTCACTCCCCTTGAATTTTTGATTCCATTCCAGATATTTTTGATTTAAATAAATCGAATTCACCAACAATCCAACCTCGGTGCCAAAAATCAACAACGCTTTAAATTTTTTTTTATTATACCACTGTCCCCAGCCAGGGAAAACCAGGGAACGAATCATCGCTCCTGTCGGTGATTTCACGGAAGTTTTTATGCTATCCGATGACAAATCCTCTGATTGCAAATTTGCACTCATGCTTTTCTGATCAAAATTTTGAGTGCTTGCTTTTGAAGCAAAAAGACATGCAATCAATGCAACTGATAAAAGCAATAAAATTTTATGCTGATGTTTTTTCATTTAGAAATGTGAATTAATTAAGTTACTCATTTGATAAAGCAATCGTGCCTTTCTATGAACAAGTATCATTCGTAGATGGGACAGTTATTGAATTCACTGCCTTAGCAGTTTGCATATTTTAAACTTGGCCCGATGATCTTGTCATCCTGAATCTCATTATCTTCCGATTTAAAATATTTGCGTTGGTAATATTTATAAAACAGGTTTTCCATTTTATCTTCTTCATTATTCAGCGCGCCGTCTTTGATCACTTCTAATAAATGTCGCACTTCAAAATGCGCCAGGTATCGCAAATCTTCCTGACGAAGCTGATCGATGTAATCGATCTCTAAAATTTCAATCAACCGGTCAATTCTGATTTTTTTGAAAGCGTCAATGATATTGCGATCAAAATGGGTACCCGCGTTGTTCATCATAATATCCATGACATTTTCAAATTCCATTCGGTCGCGATAGTGTCGCTTTGACGTCAGCGCATCGAAAACATCAGAGACTGCCAGTATGCGTGATTCGATTGGAATCTGATCGCCAATCAAGCCTTCCGGGTAACCGGAGCCATTCATTTTCTCATGATGTGACGCTGCAATTTTGGGCACCTCTTTAAAATCACGACTGAAGTGGATTTTTTTTAGAATATTTTTCGTAAACATCGCATGCTCCTGGATGTGACAATATTCATCCATGGACAAACTCCCGTTTTTGCACAAGATGGCTTCCCGAATCGCGATTTTTCCGTAATCATGCAACAAGGCAGCATAGCGAAGTATCTCTCTTCGTTTCTGCGGCAAGTTTATCATTTTAGCTATCTCATCCGAGTAGAGTGAGATGCGATTGGAATGACCTGCGGTCAACGGATCTCTGGCATCGATGGTGCTGGCTAATGTTCCGACAAAACTTTCGAGCGTCGTTTTTTGATCTTCATAAAGTTGTGCATTCTCAAGCTGGGTAGCAGCAATCGCTGAAATTGCATCCAGCAATTGTTCATCTTGCCGGGAAAACAAGCCTTCATATTTATTGAGAACTTGAAATACGCCGATAATTTCTCCCAATTTATTTCGCATGGGAAACGCTAATACATTTCGAGTTGAATAACCAGTTTTCTTGTCGATTTCTTGATTGAAACGTGGATCAGCATAAGCATCCGGAATGTTTAGTATTTCTCCTGTTTTAGCGACGTAGCCAGCAATTCCCAGGCTACTCGGGAAACGTATCTCCCGCTCGCCATGAGCGACTTTGGACCAGAGTTCTTTTCTCTCGCTATCTAACAGAAAAACCGTGCAGCGGTCAGCTTTTAAGGCTCTCCGGACTTCATCCATTATAATGAGCAATAGCTTGTCGAGCTTTAACTCCGTTGATATATTTCGTGTGATATTAAAAAGAACAGTTAGACGTTGATGTTCCTCCTGGTAAATTTTCAGCTTGTTAACTATTTGATGTTCATCCCATCCATCTTTCTTTCGGTTATCTCTCATTTTTTCGCTCCCAAATTTTCCTCTTCTGTGGTGATGCTCATTTTTCCAATCCCTCAACTATGAAACTAATTCCTCCATGGTGTATATTTATTAAGACTAACCATCGTCGATCTCTTTGAAATCGGCATCCTCGATGTCTGATTCGGATAAATCCAAAGGCTTTTTATCTTTTGGTGATCCTTTGATTGCTGACTGTGACGGAGGTGATTTCAGCAGGTTTTGAAGCAGCTTTACTGCGATGTAAGCTAATAGAAAAAAAAATAAAATTCGAATAAGTCTCAACAGAAACATGATTTCACCATGATTAAAATAAAGTCAAATGTTTAATAATAGAACATAGCTTAGCAAATCGAAGATGCGTCATTTTTTTGCCTGTCCGCCATTCTTTTTAGGCGGAGAGCATTGATTAATGAAAAAAAATGCCCTACAATGAGAAGCGGAGAAAACAGAGTTTAAACGGAGTTTTGTAGCCGCTAAATAATATATCCAACAGTTTCTCCGTGAATCCCTGTGCTCGAAGAGTATCTGTTAACTCGCCTGTGCCCGAAGCGCAGCTACTCCTTGTAAGGTTTTTTTTAGTATTTTTTTTACAAACTTTGAAATTCCGATACAAGAAATTAATCTTCCAGTTTTTTGAGAATTATCTCAGTTCTTTTTCAACTATCTTATGTTTAGCCTTTAAATCTTCTAAATCCTGCTGAAGAGCCACAGTTTTTGCCTGCTCTTTTTGTAAAGAATAAAATGCTACGCCCGCCAGGCCTATAGAAACTATTAATAATATAATTAAAACAATTGCAGGGGCCTTGGCTTTAATATTCGCCATTTTATCTCCTCCTTTAACTGATAGTTAATAACGTATAGTTAAAATTTTTCTTCTCCATACGATACTCTAC
>JALOPY010000285.1 GCA_025453735.1 bacterium
TTGGTGAATGACATCAATCAGCAAGCTCTTGCAGAAGTTGTGAAACAAGGAGCCTTCAAAGCTAATTCACCCAGGGAAGCAGCAGAAAAAAGTGATGTGGTCATCACCATGCTGCCCGACTCGCCTGAAGTTGAAACCGTCGTCCTGGGGAGCGATGGCGTTATTCAACGCATTCGCCCGGGAACGCTGTTCATCGATATGTCCACCATGGCTCCGGAGACGTCCAAAAAGATTCACAAGATTTTGGCAGAAAAGGGAGTGGAAGCATTGGATGCCCCGGTCTCTGGCGGCGAAGTTGGCGCAAAAGCTGGCACATTGTCGATCATGGTCGGCGGAACCAAAGCGGCATTCGAGCGGGCATTGCCGATTTTTCAGGTGCTGGGAAAAAATATTGTCCATATCGGTGACGCTGGCGCGGGACAGGTAACCAAAGCCTGCAACCAGATCATCGTTGGTATGACAATTCAAGGTGTGGCAGAAGCAATGACATTGTCAAAAAAGGCAGGCGTAGATCTCGAAAAAGTGCGGGACGCGTTGCTGGGCGGATTTGCCCAGAGCCGCATTCTCGATCTCCATGGCAAACGCATTATCGAAGGCAATTACCAGCCCGGCTTCAAAATAAAATTGCATCGCAAGGATATGAATATCGCGCTGCAAACTGGCAGGACACTTTCTGTCCCCCTGCCCGGCTCCGAAATCGTGACATCCCAGATGGACGCCATGCTCGCGCAGGGACAGGGCGAATTGGATCATTCGGCGTTGGCGTTGTTCTTGCAGCAAATGGCAAATATCACTTAGAGACGTTGCATGCAACGTCTCTACGTGCTGAATCGGCAAAAAAAAATATTGTTGCAGAGGAGATAATTTTATGCCAACTAAAATATCAGTTTTCAAGAAAAAAGAAATCAGAAAGACGATTCATAATAATGAATGGTGGTTCGTCATTGAAGATGTGGTTTCAGCCCTGACAGATTCAGTCCAACCCAGGGGGTATATAAAAGACATGCGCCGGCGGGATCCAGAGCTTGCCAAAGGGTGGGGGCAAATTGCCACCCCCCTTGAAATCGATACGGCTGGCGGCAAACAAAAGTTGAATTGTGCGAATACCGAGGGTATTTTCAGGCTTATCCAATCCATCCCGTCTCCAAAAGCTGAGCCTTTCAAACGCTGGCTGGCAAAAGTTGGTTATGAGAGAGTTCAGGAAATCGAAGATCCGGAGATTGCCACCAAACGCACTAAAGCCCTGTACAAAGCCAAAGGTTATCCCGATGCCTGGATCTACCCCGTTAGATATGTGGAAAGGAGTCATAATGTTCTTTGTTTATATTCTTAAATGCGGAGATAATAATTTCTACACTGGATATACATCAGATTTGGAACAGAGATTAAAGGAACATAATAAGGGAAATGTAATATCGACTAAAAGACGTTTACCTGTAACGTTAATCTATTATGAAGCTTCGATAAACCAGAAAGATGCTTTACATAGAGAAAGGTATCTAAAAACTTCGTGGGGCAAGCGCTATATAAAAACTCGATTAAAAAATTATCTAATGGGGTAAAAGCGGATGCGGGGTATTGCAATACGCGAAGAACTGACCGATGAATGGAACAACCGGGGCATTGAAGAGGATAAGGAGTATGCGATTTTAACGGCTGAAATTTGCAAAGCAACATTTGGAATAACGTCGTCAGAATATAAAGATTTAAAGAAATTGAAAAGAGAAAATCTCCGTGATCACATGACTAATCTGGAACTGATTTTTTCTATGCTTGGAGAAGCTGCCACAACCGAGATTGCCAGAACGACCGATGCACAGGGATTCGATGAAAACAAAAACGCCGCACAAAAAGGTGGCGAGGTTGCCGGCAGCGCTCGACAAGACCTGGAAAAGAAAACTGGGAAAAAGGTCTCGACTTCACAAAATTACCTGGAAAAAACAAAGCAGACGCCAATGTTGCCCGAAGCTTCTGAAAAGGATGAATGATGTGTGCGCGCATTAATAATGCAAAGTCGAGATACTTTTTCAAACTCTATTATTTTAAACTCCGAACCATTATAACTCTACCATCACCACCGATTTCGCCGGCAAATTGATCGTCAACACCTGATCTTTGAATTTTGCACCGGCAAAATTTTTGATAGTGACCTGCTCCGGCTTGCCAAAATCATTGAACGAATTCATCTTTTCGCCAGTGATGATTTGTCCTCGTTTGAATTCGGCTTTCTTCATTCCTCGCAGCTCACAAATGACAGTCAGGTTCTGATTGGGATTGGAATTGCTCAAGGTGATATGAATCAAGCCATTTTTATCCTTTGAGGCAGAAGCGCTCACCGCTGGGATCGAGTTGTTCTCGTGCGTATAATTTTCACAGAATATTTCAATGGGCAAATTCGTCGCATCGTGATGAACCTTGTACATTTTGAAGACATAATACGACGGCGTCAAAACCATCTCGCTGCCTTTGGTCAGGATCATCGACTGCAAGACATTGATGGTCTGGGCGATATTTGCCATTTTCACCCGATCGCAGTGCTTATTGAAAATATCGAAATTGACTGCAGCGACCAGCGCATCTCGCAAGGTATTCTGCTGGTACAGGAAGCCAGGATTGGTGCCAGGCTCCACATCATGCCAGTTGCCCCATTCATCCACGACGATGGCGATTCGTTTTTCGGGATCGTATTTGTCCATAATCACGGAATGCTTGGTGATGAATTCGTCCATCCTGAGAGTCTTCGAGAGGGTCAAGAACCATTCGGCTTCATTAAATTCAGTGGCAGAGCCTTTCTTGCTCCAATCGTGGCAGACCGTGTAATAGTGCAACGACAGACCATTCATATAGCCTCGTTGCCAGCTAACGCTTTTTTGCCACTCGCTCATAATCACCTCGGTCCAGTGATAGTTGTCATCATGGGGCCCACAAGCAATTTTGAAAATTCGGTTGTCGCCGTAATTGCGGCAGAAGGTCGCGTATTGTCGGAGTTGGTTTGAATAATATTCCGCAGTCATGGAGCCGCCGCAGCCCCAGCTTTCATTGCCGATGCCCCAGTATTTCACTTTCCAGGGCAACTCCCGGCCATTCTGTTTTCGCAGGTTGGTCATCGGACTTTGCGCATCAGATGTCAAATATTCAATCCAGTTCGCCATCTCCTGAACCGTGCCGCTGCCGACATTGCCGCAGATCACTGGCTCACAATTCAACTGGTCGCACAAATCCATGAACTCATGCGTGCCAAAACTATTATCCTCTGTGACTCCGCCCCAATGCACGTTCACAATGGCGGGTCGCTTGTCCCGGGGACCGATCCCATCCATCCAGTGATAGGTATCAGCAAAGCATCCGCCAGGCCAGCGCAGGTTCGGGATTCCCATGTCACGCAGCGCTTGAACCACATCGTTCCGAATCCCTCTTGTATTGGGAATAGCAGAATTTTCACCAACCCAATAGCCGCCATAAATGCACGTTCCCAGATGCTCGGAGAAGTGACCGTAAATATGCTTGCTGATCTGGTGCTTTCCCAGGTCAGCGTTGATGATGATTTTATTTTCGATTGGTTGTGCGTCAACAGTCTGAATAAGCATTCCGATTATGAGAATTAGTGTCAAAAGCATGATGGGTAATTCCATAAATATCATCTCCTATTTTGGGGATTGTTCAATAGATTTCAAAACGAAAATGGAAAAGTCGAGCTTCATATTTGACTAATTTTTTTTAATAAAGTTCATTGAAATTTTTTTTCAAATGTTTTAAGAAATGACCCTTGCGAAGGTCTGCCTCGGCAGTTCAATCTATTAAAATGATCGCTAAGGAGGATTCAGAACCTTCGCAAGAGTTTCTGCAGACGAATCCGAAAACCAATTGGTTCGATGTGGAATATGACTTGATTTTGACCGCCAATTTTGCTATCATTGGAGCACCTGAAAGCTAAATTTATGACTTCTAAAAGTGAGTTGTTTCAATAAACGCTAATCGCAAATATAATTATGATGCATCCCCTCAAATCCATAATCGTCGATGACGAGTGGCTGGTTCGGGAAGAGCTGAAAACCTTGTTGGCAGAATACCCCGAAATCGAACTCGTCGGAGAAGCTGCCAATGTTCCCCAGGCAATTGACCTGGTGGATCGAGTTCAGCCCGATGTGATTTTTCTGGATATTCAAATGCCTGGGGCAACGGGCTTCGATCTGCTGGAACAAACCGACATCACTTCAAAAATTATTTTCATCACGGCTTACGATCAATATGCCCTCAAAGCGTTCGAGGTCAATGCGCTGGATTATCTGCTCAAGCCCATTCAAAAAGATCGTTTAGCTAAAACGATCGAGCGATTGCTTTCCGACGAAAAATCAATTTCCAGAGCAGGTCAAAAATTGGGATACGATGACGTCGTCTATGTGCTCGTCAATGGATCGCTGAAATTTATCAAGCTCTCGCTGCTGCGATGCATTATTGCTGAAGGGAATTATTCCTACATTTATTACAAAGATCGGAGCAAGGATTTGGTCACGAAGACCTTGCAGGAATGGGAGGAAATTCTTCCCGATGACTATTTCGTCCGCATTCACCGCTCGACCATTGTGAATTTTGAATATGTAGACCAGGTGAAAAAATGCCGCAATTACACCCACCTGGTTTATGTCAGAGGGATTGACGAGCTATTTGTGATGAGCCGAAGGTATGCGGCGAGGCTGCGGAAGACGATGACGTGGTGATTTAATTGAAATGAAATTATTATCTAATCTTTGAAATTCCATCTAATCTATATCCCTAGTCCCACGCCTCATATCACAAATTAAATCATTAA
>JALOPY010000286.1 GCA_025453735.1 bacterium
ATCATCAGCAAATGCACCCCGATTGCCATCCCAAGCGCATAAGCGATGAGAAGGATGTATTTATCGCTGCCAGGCTCATCTGCCTTCTCATACCAGACTAAAATCAGCCAGACCATGAGTGTGGTGAAAAATACGCTTATCGCGTAAACCTCTGCCTCCACGGCATTGAACCAAAAGCTATCGGTGAACGCGAGCGTCAATGCCCCGATAATTCCGCTGGCGTAGGTAATCAGTCGGTCCGAATTATCGCGGATTTGACCGCGAAACATGATGATGAGTCTGACGATAATTAGATAGGTAAGCATGACAGCAAAAGCACTGGTCAGAGAAGATAATAAATTTACCCGCATTCCGATATCTGTTACAAACGGTATCATGCTAAAAATACGCCCGACCAGAATGTAGAGCGGGGCGCCTGGGGGATGAGGAACGCCCAGAATATACGAACAGGTAATAAATTCGCCGCAATCCCAGAATGATGTCGTGGGTGCGACTGTTCTAAAATAGATTATCGATGAAATGATGAACACCAAAAAAGCAAAGATGCGATTCAATCGCGTTTCGTTTTGCATGAAAATTTTACCTCCGAGACAATGTTTTTTCAATCACGTTTAACATGTTCTCCGCCGAACGTTCCCAATTAAATTGATGAGCCCATGTCATGCTTTCTTTAGAAAAATTATTTCTTAACTCGTCATTTTGAATTACATGAATGATTAATTCCGCCAGGCGCTGATGATCGCCATACGGATACAGCAGCCCTGTTTTGCCATCGACCACAGAATCCCGCAGCCCGGGAGAATTTGCCGCGATAACCGGAACGCCGCAACAGTTCGCTTCAATGACAGTGAGTCCCCAGCCTTCTTTAGGTGATGGATTCACTGAAAGCCACATCTGGTTCAGATGTTCGATTTTCTGTTCATGCGGCAATGCTCCGGTAAAAATGACCTTCTCGTTTAATTTCAATCGCTGCACTAGTTTATTTAATTTTGGAAGGTGATCTCCATCCCCGATGATCAATAATTTTGCATTCGGCAGCTCTCGCTGAACGATTTCAAAAGCCAGGATTAAATGATTGACGCTTTTGTAGCGTTTGATCCTTCCCAAATAACCCACCAGCGGCGCAGGCGATTTTTGATTCGGGAAATATTGGTACGCCTCATGATCGACGGCATTGTGCACGAGATCGACCTGGTCGGCTGAAAATCCTTTCTGCACCAGCTCCTGTTTGGTGCTGTTCGAAACAACTGCCATTAGAATATTTCGATAAACCTTTGGCACCAACATTTCAGCCAGGGTGACATAAACTGCAACTGGCAATGATGACTCGATAAAGATGCTCGATCCAAACAGGTGATGAATAATTCCAATGAGCGGTTCTTTCACGAACAATGGCGAATAGAACGGAATCTTGTTGATGTCATCGATGACAACATCATAATGATTCGCTTTGCTGTACTTGCGATAAAGAAATGGAACGACAAAGTTGAAAAAATTTCGATGTCCCGCTCGAATGATTTTCACGCCATCGATTATTTCTTCATTCGGCAATCCTTTATGTGCGCAGCAAAGCAAGGTCACCTGGTGCCCCTTCGCCACAATTCGTTTGAATATTTCATGAAAATGAACTTCAGCACCGCCACCCAGTGGATTTCGAATATCCTGCCAATTAATTTCAATCCTTCTTTTGCCCGATAACGCCAATATCAAGAAACGTATAAAACGCCCATTTTTGGGTGATGAATTTGGCTCTCAGCCAGTCCCTTGTTTTTCTTGTGTATTTAAAACCTGCCGGATAAAGCGCTAATTTTATGTTTATTTTTTTGAATAATTCTCTTAATATTCGATAGAACAAGCTCGGGCGCATCCACCTGCCATACTGGTGACAAATTGAAAAACCAGCTTGTTGGGTTAATTTCTTTAACTGTGGTAAGGAAAACTGGGTTTCCCAACCGGCGAACCATTTATTGAAAAAGATCAAGATTTTTTTAATCACTGTGTAAATATGAAATTTTTGCGGAACATCGACGAGTAAAAATCCGCCGGGTTTCAAAACTCTGAAATGTTCTTTGAGCAACGGCATCGGATCTCTGAAATGTTCCAACAAGCCTTGATGAAATACGATATCGAGACTGGCGTCGGGCACGGGAATTTGGAATGCATCCCCTTGCATTAAATGGACGCCAGGATTATGAGTAGCGTTTAAATTTTGAACAATTTTCAATGCCTGGGGGGAATAATCGAGCACAAATACAATTCCATTTTCCTGAGCCAGGCGAAAGCTATCCCGCCCGCTGCCCGCACCAACCTCTAAAATTTTTTTCCCATCGACATTACTGACTTTGATGAGATTGAAATAGATGCGATCTTCGTTGGAATAGACCTCTTGAATTGCTTCCCGATCTTTCCAGAAATTTTCCCAGTTTTCTTTTGTTGAAATTTTTTCTTTCATGGCTCCGGTTATGAAATAACAGCTTCTCTTTTAGGGAGCAAATCCTAAAAGTCGGCAATGCGACATTACAATTTCAAAACTGCTAAAGCAGTTAGTTGTACTTTTATTAGCTAATTAACACCATAATAAATTATGGTGTTGGTTCAATAAACATTGAGACAAACACCATGATTTATCATGGTGTTTGTCGAAAACAAATAAATTATCAAAAACCGTTTCAACGGTTTTTAAAGAATATAAAAATTTTTAGATCAACAGGGAATATAATTACCAAGTTTTGGGAATTGCTCCCTAATGCTTCTCTTTTGAAAAAAATGAGTGTGAACTTAATGAATATTTTACATTAAATCAAGACAAAAATGAAATGCTTCGGCATTTAATTTATCCGAAGCATTGACAGAAATGATTCGCTGATTTTTTAAACAATGTTATAATTATTGGAATCAGTATCGTTGATACTGCTAATCCATGGTATTAAAGAAAAAGGAAAAACATCTCACTCGCTAAATCAGGCTGTTTTTTTAGATTGTTGGGCGCTGCTGGTTTCTTTGATATAAGCCAATCGCAGCTCTCGCAAAATATTTTCCAACAGATCAGCCTCGTCTTTCGTTAAATTATTCTTTGTTTTTTGCTGAAGCATGCCCAGAATATCAATCGAAAGTTTTGCATTGTCCAGGTTTCTTTCAACCTTTTGCGTATGGGGGTCTTTTAGCTGTCCCATCTGCATCAATGCCGATGTTTGATAGCTCATTATTAAAAAAGAGAATAGAAATTTTTCTCGCTCCTCGGCTGATAATTTGTCGATCATTAGTTTCCTCCCTGCATGATCACTTAACCAATTCTCATGATTTCAATTTTATCTTTGTAATTTTGGACGAACGAATTGTGCTGGATTCGCTCGATGACCTGGTGTAGTTCGTGCGGCTTGTCGATTATTTCAAATGCAATTTTTCTCGCTTTTTCCAGCAATGCTGTATCGTGGAGCGGGTCGGCGATCTTGAATTCCGCTATGCCGTGCTGCCGGGTGCCAAAAAATTCCCCGGTTCCCCGGAGCTGCAAATCGACTTCGGCAATTTTGAAGCCGTCGTTGGTCGAGATCATCGTGTTGAGACGGGTGATGGCGTCCTCTGTCAGTGGATGCCGGGCAATCAGGATGCAATAGGATTGCTCGCTGCCGCGTCCCACTCTGCCTCGTAATTGATGAAGCTGGGTCAAGCCAAATCGTTCGGCGTGCTCGACGACCATGATGGTGGCTTGCGGCACATCAACTCCGACTTCGATGACGGTAGTGCTCACCAAAATTTGGATGTCGCCGCGCTTAAAAGCCGCCATGACGTTATCTTTTTCATCGCTTTTCATTCGCCCGTGCAACAGCGCCAGTTTGAAGTCAGGAAAAATGTCCTGCGACATCATCTCGTAGCTTTCCGTCGCTGCTTTGAGGTCTAATTTTTCGGACTCTTCCACAAGCGGAAATACGATGTAGGCTTGTTGGCCAGCCGCTACTTTGGATCGAACAAATTCATAGATTTCCTTGCGCTTATTTTCATAGCGCCAGGATGTTCGCACGGGCAGTCGCCCCTCTGGCAATTCGTCGATGATCGAGACGTCCAGATCACCATAAACCGTCAGTGATAGCGTGCGCGGAATGGGCGTGGCGGTCATAATCAGCACATCAGGATTCTCGCCCTTCTCAGTCAAAATTTGTCGCTGGGCAACGCCAAAACGATGCTGCTCATCAATTACGACAAGACCCAGGCGATGAAAATTAACATGCTCCTGAACCAGCGCATGCGTTCCGATTACAATATGGCATTCCCCATTTTCAATTGAAGCTAAAATATTTTCTCGCTCCACTTTTCGCTGTCCCCCGATCAGCAGTTTCACATTGATTTCCATGTGTTCCAGCCAGCTTCGAAAAGTGAAATAATGCTGCTCTGCCAGAATTTCCGTTGGCGCCATGAGCGCGGCTTGATAGCCATTTTCCAGCGCGATGAGGATGGCGACCAATGCCACAATCGTCTTGCCCGAGCCAACATCGCCCTGAAGCAATCGATACATCGGATGGCTCTTTTTCATATCGCTGCGGATTTCGCGAATGACTTTCTTTTGCGCTTCCGTCAGCTCGAATGGCAATTGATCCACCAATGTTTTCAGCCGATCGCCAACTTTTTCGAATTGAATGCCTTTCTGCTGTTGACTGAGGTTATGCTTACGATACGCTAACAGAAATTCCAAAAAGAATAGCTCGTCAAATTTTAGTCGGGTTTTCGCTTGCTGTAATTTTTCAAAATCACTGGGAAAATGAATGTTGCGGAAAGCTTCATCCAGGCTTATCAGTTGCTGCTGCTGCAGGATGGCATCAGGAAGCGAATCTTCGATGGGGCTGTCCAGATTGCGAAACAGATTGCGGATCGCCCGTCGGAAGCCGCGACTGTCAAATCCCACCCGGCTCAGCGCTTCGGATGATGGATAAAGCGGAATGATTTTTCCAGTGTGCAAAAATTCATCTTCGTGATCCTCTCCGCTGTCAGAAATCAGATCGAATTCGGGATGCACGATTTGCAGTCCGCCAAAATACCCAATTTTTCCGCTGACCGCCAGTGTCTGTCCCACTTTGAAAAGCTTCTGCCAGTAAGGAACCTGGGCAAACCAGACGCAGCTCAAAAATCCTGAATCATCGCTCAACAGAACGACAAATCGAGATCGCCTTCCTTTTTTCACGCCCTGGGTGATGATTCTGCCCACCACCGTCGCGGTCTGCTCGGGACGGAGCTTTCCGATGCGAACGATATGGCTGCGATCGAGATACCGTCGGGGATAATATTGCAGCAAGTCGCCGATCGTTACAACGCCTGCATTTTGCAGCGCCTGTGCCCGCTTCTCTCCAATTCCTTTGAGGTATTGGACCGATGTACTGAGGAATTTGTTGGTCGTTTCGTTCAAAACAAATATTAAATTTGTTACTTGTTCTGTTGATTATTATAAAGCATCCGCATTTTCAATACCAATTATAAATTGATTGCTATCGATACAAATGCGCATATTCTTCCTCGAAAACCTGGAGTCGTTGTTCTCTTAATTTTGCAATCACTTCATTCTTGGTTTCTCCCAGTCCTAAACCACCGGAAGATCGAACCATTTTTTGCAATTGTCGAAATTGCTTTAGCCAGGCATCTTGTTTAACTTCTGCCAGAAAGCGTTGGACAGCCTGAGAAACAAGCGAAATTAGATTTGGATAGTCTAATTCTTTCTGGGCCCGCTCCAGCTCGTTGTATAAACCTTCGGGTATTTTCCAAACGATCTCTTTTGAAGGCATGGAAATCTCCTTGGCAAATTATTTTCTCTTAAACGCTACAGTATATTCCAGCACAACTTCCTGATCCTTCGGGACGTTGACAGAAAATTCAACGGTGGTGGCATCTTTTTTCTTATGTGGATGAGTCGATTTTTTGATCTCCCAAAAGCCGTACAATTTTTCGACCACCACGACATCGACAGCCGTGTCTTTATGATTGCGCAGCTTGATCTGCCATGTTTCAGTGTAAGATTCTTTTCCGGTGGACACTTTATCTGTCATGGCGCGTTCCGCTTTGATGTCGAATGCATTCCCAAGGAATAATCGAATCTTCTCGTCTTTTGGCGTATGCTGGATCAAATCTTCGCCGATATATTCCAGGGAGGCATCATCGGGATCTTCTTTATAAACGCGCACTTTTCCGCCTGGCAATGGCATCCCCATGCCATTTTGTTTGCTATTGAAAAATTCCAGATTGACGCGGACGTCATCCTGGGAGCGCGATGATTCATACGTATAAATTTTGTTGACTTTTGTGACCACGGAAGGAAACAGCGAAATTTGTTTAATCTGATTCTGTTTGAGCGTAGTTTTTC
>JALOPY010000287.1 GCA_025453735.1 bacterium
TTCGCCTCGTTTACGCGCCGCCACGCTCGGTGGGCGAATACGGCGGCGATATCGACAACTGGATGTGGCCCCGTCATACCGGTGATTTTTCATTCATGCGGGCTTATGTCGGACCCGATGGCAAGCCCGCCGAATTTTCTGACAAGAACGTTCCCTTTAAACCTAAAAATTATTTGAAAATTTCCCTGGATGGCGTCAAAGAAAATGACTTCACCATGATCATGGGATATCCGGGCAACACCCTGCGCTACCGGGATTCTTATTCGGTAGATGTCTGGCAGAATGAACAATACCCGGCTCAAATCGATGCTAGCGAAACTAACATCAAAGCCCTGGAAGAGCTTGCCGGTGATGATCGTGATTTGCAGATCAAATATGCCGCGCAAATCAAAGGATTGAATAATAATTTGAAATACACCCAGGGGATGATGGAAGGCTTGAAACGAACCCGTTTGCTCGAAGGAGAAAAAGTATGGTCAGGTGCTGCCGGAAATCGCGAAGGTTTATGCGGACCTCTGGACGTATAATAAAAAACAAATAGCGCTGGGCAATTTACTTGGCAGCAGTCCCCTATTAGCCGGCGCTAATTACATCCATCGCTGGAGTATCGAAAAACAAAAAGCTGAAAAAGATCGTGAGCAAGGTTTCTCCGATCGACAGGTCGAGCGGACGAAAAAGCGAGTTGCCGCGCAGCGTGATCTGATCGATATCCCGGCAGATAAAAAACTTTTAACCATCGTGATGGACAAAGCGGCTGATCTGCCCGAAGGACAAAAAATTGCCGCGGTCGAAAAAAATTGCCGCGGTCGAAAAAATCCTCGGAAATAAAACCGGCGCGGAGCGAAAGGATGCGGCAAAGAAATTCGTCGAAGAAATGTTTGCCCGCACGATCTTTACTGATTTCGATAAGGTGCTGGAGCTGTACGATAAGAGCGAAGCAGAAATTAAAGCATTAAATGATCCGCTCATTCAATTTGCGGCTGAATTGGAAAAAGAGAATAAGGAAATCCAGGATAGATACGATGGATTTGTCGGCGCGGTTTATAAATTGCGCCCTCAGTGGATCCAGGGATTGTCGGAATGGAAAAAGGGCAATCTCTATCCCGATGCCAATGGGACGATTCGTTTTACGTATGGGTATGTCAAAGGCTATTCGCCACGAGATGCGGTGACGTATCATTGGATCACCGGACTCAACGGAGTGATCGAAAAAGATACCGGCGAAGAGCCGTTCGATAATCCAAAGGGATTAACTGAATTGTTCAACAACAAAGATTACGGTCGCTTTGTAGATAAAACAATGAATGATGTTCCGGTAAATTTCCTGCATACCACGGATACAAGCGGTGGCAATTCTGGCAGTCCAGTCTTAAATGGCAAAGGCGAAATCATTGGCGTTATATTTGATGGTAATTATGAGGCGATGACCAACGATTTTGTTTACGATCCCGATTTGACTCGCTCCATCAGCGTTGATATTCGATATGTCCTTTTCATCACCGAAAAATTTGGCAAAGCAGCAAATGTGATGAAAGAATTGCAAATTCAACAGTGAGGCTGCTCGAAGCAGATTTCTTTATGCAAATCACACGAATCACAATGAATTGAAAACACGCTTTTTTTAACTTTTAAAAACCCAGGCAGGGAATCAAGCTATCGCTGCCTGGGTTTTTATATTTTCTTTGAGATTGAAAAGCAAAACTTGATTTTTTAAAAATAATTATGTACATTCCACCAAAATTCAAACAATGAAAAAATTCGATTGAAAGGGAGCGCCGAATGGATCGTCGTCAGGTCAAAATAACATTTTTATTGACGTTAGTTGTTTTATGTACCGGTTGCGATTTATCGACCAAATGGTTAGCCAACCGGCATTTGCAATATACCGCGCCGGTTCCGATTATTCAGAACTGGCTCGAGCTGCGCTACACCGAAAATGAAGCGATCGCATTCAGTATGCTTCATTCGGTTCGCCCCGATATTCGAAAATGGATCATTTATCCGCTGACATTGATTGCCCTGGCTTTTTTGATCACACTAATCTGGCAGATGCGGCACGATTCCATCTGGTGGCTCGCGGCATTGATGCTGATTCTTTCCGGCGCGATCGGCAATTTATCCGAGCGGGTGATTCGTGGGTTTGTCGTTGATTTCATTCACCTGCATTATTATGACACCTGGAGTTGGCCCATCTTCAACGTGGCGGATATACTGATCACCTGCGGCGGAATTTTATTGGCTTTTCGGATGTTCAAAAAGTCAACCCAAAAAGTTGAAGATAACGTGGAAAGTTTAGCTTAGTCTATTGGCACCGATTCAGGTTGCCAGGTTCATCGTTCCGGGTTCGCGGTTGCAAACAGTTTGTTCTTCATTTATTGTAACGAATTAATTTTTATTCATCTTAAACTTTGAGCCGGGAACTTTTAAACCCTGAACTTGAGTAGCTGCGGATATTTTTTTGATAAGGTGAAGTGTATGAATTTTAGTGATCTCCCGAAATTAGAACCAGATCTGGAACAATTAAAAATAAAGCTTGGAGCATTATGCGAGCAGTCCCATATCGTCCGATTTGAGCCAGAAGATATTGTCGAGCTATTGCAGGACGGCGAAGAAGTGGAATGGATTATTTCCCAACTGCACCAGGATAATGCTGATTTAGACGAGGTAACTTTTGCAGCATTATTGTCCGCGATTGGGTCGATGGTTGCTCCTCCTGAGCAGGAGATCGAAGATGAAATAGCCGCTCCAGATGAGCTGGAGGATGAAGGGGAATTTGCGGATGAAGAAGCCCAGCCGCTCGATCTATCCCAGGTGGACCTTTCGCAGATGGGACCAGAATTAGAAGCGCTGACTGGCATGAAACTTCCTGCGGGAATCGACATGAAGCAAGTTCAAAAAATGATGGAGTCGCCTCAGGGAGCTTTAATATCCGATTTTGCTTTATTCTGCCAGGAACAGGGAATCGATGCGAATGCAATCAACGATCCCAAGCTGATTCAAGATTTGAATGCCCAATGGATGGCGAGCCCCAGACCCGCATTCGAAGGCAAAACGCCAGAAGAGATGACGAAAAATGATCCATCGCTGTTATCGATGAAAAAAGTCGAAACGTTTCGACGGACTGAACCCCGCGTCGGTAGAAATGATCCCTGCCCATGCGGCAGTGGGAAAAAATATAAAAAGTGCTGCGGAATAGGAAAATAGTAAAGGTAACGATGGATGAAGCTTTCTGAACCAGAATCGAATATGTTTCACGAACTCTATTATCCATTGCTGTTTTACACCAACCAAAAACGACGAATCCTGCCACAAGTCTTCACCGTGCTTGGACTTCAAAAACAATCTTCAAAGCAGTTGAAAAATATTCGTGATGCTCTGTTTCAACAATTAAGCCTGTTTGATCAATTTACTTTTGAAAATCCATTTCATTTTTCGTTGGGCGAATTAGAAATTGTGAACCACTGGAAGCGCTCCAGGGTGGGAAGATATTTTATTTTCAGGGAAACGGATTATTACACGATTTTTTTATCAAACGTCAAACCGATCAAAGCGTATGGAGTCATGGCGCTCAACAAAGAATTCAATAAAATTTTCAAAGAAGAGCTGCCCATCTACATCGAAACTGCCCTGTTACCTTTTAATGAAAAAATCATAACTGATGGAATATTCAGCTATTGCCGGCTGGAATTTGGCGCAGGATTTATTCGAAGTCTTCAAAAGTCCTATCAAACCGCACTCGATCAGGATGGATTGATCATATCATTATAATGAAACGAAAAGCAACACGATAATACAAAAATTTTGATGTCAAGTCTGGATCGAGTCCTGTTGATCAAATCTTTTTATTGCATGGATCAACGAGAAAACCGTTCTGGTAAAATACCTGAAATTGATCGTTTCGATATTGTCGTTTATTTCATGATAGTTGGGATTGCGAAAAAAAGCGGTATCCGTGATCATGAAGGCAGGATAATCATTTTTCCAGAATGAAGCGTGGTCCGAAAGCTCGATTTCCGGAGAATAAGAAATTGGGGTGTATGGGTGCGCCTCGATCAATGATGTTTCTTTCACGTATCCGGCAAAGGTTTTATTGAGATGCCGGGAACGCTCATTGCTGATCAGGGCGATAAAGTTGCCTTTATCCGGATACTGTTGGTTAGCATGTGGAAAAGGGTGTTTCTGGCTATGTCGCTTTTCTGTGTAATAGCCCAGCATTTCCAGAGCGATCATGCACGCAATATTTTCATTTTTATTGCGACAGGAACGGGCATATACAAAACTGCCCATTTGTTCCGTGCCAAAAAAAGGAGGCTCTTCCAGGGTAAACGCAGCAAAGCGCAACGTTCGCTTATTTGGATAGTGATGGAGTAACCGGATAAGCTCCAGCAGGCATGCGATTCCTGATGCATTATCATCGGCGCCCGGCGAATTTATGACAGTATCGTAATGGGCGCCGATAACAATAATCTCATCAGGGAGCTCGTTGCCCATAAATTCCAATATTAAATTATGGTAGTTCTTTTTCTCGTGATGATAATCTTGAATTGAAAGCTCGCTATTGAATTTGCTCATTTGTTGCTCGATATAGCGATATGCTTTTGTCAGTGCCGGGTAATGGAGAGAATTTCGCGGACCGATTTGGCTTGCCAAAGTTTCGACATGCAGATGCAAATGGTCGCGGATCGATTTGAACTCTCTTCGATTTAGAATTAGTTTTTTATACTTTCGGAAATTCTGTCTTCGTTTTCTCATGCAGGGAATTTAATGAATCCGTTGTAAAAAAGCAACAAACTTTATTCAAATTGTTGCAAAAAGGCGACACTGATTTTTTAGCGCTCCTTTCATGGCCGCTACAGCTTGAAAAATAACAGTCAATTTTTTCAAATAGCCTTTATTATTCAAAAATTTTAGCAGCAGAAATGCTAACGCTCATAGAAACTTTGAGATAAATCGAAACATTATTCAAAACTTGGTTTGAGGATTAAAACATTCAGCGTAACATATTATTCTTTAGTTGTTAAAACTTTGCGTCTTGATGGCGTTGCAGTTAATGAATTCTTCACGCTAAACAGAGGATTACAAAAATGGAATAGGAATTGTAACGACAGACCGTCAAATAACCCAATGGAAAACGAATTATGAAAATCTGAGGAGGACAGTATGAAGGTTGCTGTTGCATCGCTGATTTTGCTTTTCATCGTCATCATTGCATCAAGTTTCCTGTTTGTCACAGAAGCTTTTTCGAAGGAAATGGAGCGTTCGCTTTCACTATCAGGTGGAGGTGGTGGTGATCCAACGCCGACACCACCGGTCCCGCCGCCAACAAATCCGCCGCCTGATAAGCCACCTGCCATTGCATAATCAACAATCTTTTGCAATGGATTTGCGGCGCGAAAAATTTATGGGCAAGGTTGCAGCCAACCCTGGTTTCAATCTTGCCCTTTTGTTTTGTCCGTAAATATTTTTCCTGTTACAATCCGTTCGCAATGATTTTGCTAGAAAAAACTCGCC
>JALOPY010000288.1 GCA_025453735.1 bacterium
AGCACGGAAAATGTTTTTTAGGTTTGGACTTTCGTTTCATTTCGCGTATTTCGTGGGCAAAAGGCTTTTAAATTTTAGTGCATGGATTCCTTTTAGAAAGTCAGGTTTAATTTTTTTTGAAAAAAAACAACAAGTTGACTTGTAATACCATAGCTAAAAAAAAATGTAATGATAAAGCCAGAGCAAATTGAATCAATCATCACAAATTCGTGTGAGACAATCAAACAAGAGCATATTATCCAGCGCATCTGGGAGCACGATCATACCGTATGGAAGCCGGAGCCAACTGAAATTACCAACCGACTGGGATGGCTTCACAGCCCCGCAGCAATGCAGGATGCAATTCATGAAATAACATCTTTTGCAGATCAAATCATGTCTGAAGGTTTCACTCACGCCCTGCTATTGGGCATGGGCGGATCGAGTCTGGCGCCAGAGGTTTTCCGAAGCATCTTCGGCGTGAAATCTGGTTTTCCTGATCTTGCCGTATTGGACAGCACAACGCCTGGCGCGGTTCTCGCGGCTGCCAGAATGTTCAAACCAGAAAAAACGCTATTTATCGCATCAACCAAATCTGGCGGCACAGTTGAAACGCTCTCATTCCTGAAATATTTTTTTAATGCCACGCAGAAAAAAGTTGGCGATGACGCGGTCGGCAAACATTTTATCGCGATTACCGATCCCGGAAGCGGATTGGAAGCATTGGCAAAAAATTTGAATTTTCGAAAAATCTTTTTAAATGATCCCGATATTGGCGGCAGATTTTCAGCGTTATCGTATTTCGGACTGGTCCCTGCAGGTCTGATTGGCGTCGATTTAAATTTGCTATTGCAGCGAGCATCTTCAGCAATTCGGGATTGCAGAGAGAACACTGGCTCAAATCAAAATGTAACTGATTGTGTTCGTTTAGGAATTTTTCTGGGCGCATTCGCCCAGAAGGGTAAGGATAAATTAACATTGATGCTTTCTCCAGCCATTACGCCATTGGGTGTCTGGATTGAGCAATTGATCGCCGAAAGCACCGGCAAAGAAGGCGCTGGCATATTGCCGGTTGTTGGCGAAGCAATTCTGAAACCGGAAGATTATTCCGAAGACCGACTTTTTGTCTATTTCAAATTTCGGGACGATGCAACTTATGATGCGCGAATCAAAGCAATGAGCGATTATGGGCATCCTGTTTTTCAAATCCATCTGAGAGATGAGTATGACGTGGGTGGTGAATTTTTTCGCTGGGAAATGGCAACCGCGATAGCAGGCCATTTGCTCAAAATCAATCCATTTGATCAGCCCAATGTGGAAGCAGCAAAAGTTCTCGCGCGAAAAATGGTCACCGCGTATCAGGAAAAAGGACGATTGCCTGAGCCCGATCCATCGCTTCAGACCCAAGATATAGCAATTTTTACGGATGAAAAGATAAAGAATTTAGCGGACGCACTGACGAAGTTCTTCGCAAAAGCCAATCCAGGAAACATGGGAATCGGACGAAGCTATGTGGCAATCCAGGCATTTATTGCACCCACGGCTGAAGCCGATGCAGCATTGCTAAAACTGAGAACAAAAATTCAGCAAAACTATAGATTCGCGACAACAGTCGGCTATGGACCAAGATTCTTGCATTCGACCGGGCAACTGCATAAGGGCGATGCTGGCAATGGACTTTTTATTCAAATTACGGCTGATAATCCTGAAGACGCGCCAATTCCAGATCATGCGGGCAATGGTGCTTCGTCCATGAGTTTCGGTGTCCTGGCGTTAGCCCAGGCGCTGGGTGATCGGCAGGCGCTGTTGGATGCGAATCGCACGGTCATTCGTTTCCATCTCAGTGGCAATATTTTAGAAGGTATCGTAAAACTCGTTGAAACCATTCAATAACCAATTAAATCGCTTTGCTTTTTTATTTTTCCTTGCATACTCTCAGTTTCATAAGTCGTTTGCGGCGTTCGGCGCTATACTATTGCGGATCAAATCCCGGTTTTTTTGGCAAAAAAATCTTCAAACAATTAAGAATCATTCACCTCAGCGGAGATCCTCAAGCGGATGCAATAGAAGATTGAGCAAATTACTCCTTTTTATTTTTGTGAGCTTTGAGATTTCACTTTGTGGTTTTGTGTCGAATATTTTTTATTTGCGGCTTTGCGTCACGATACGCTTTGCCCCCTAAGTAATATTAAAATAATAACTGTGCTTAATAGCATAAGGAGTCAAAAAAAAATCATGGAAAAAATTGAAAATTGTGTCATTGTAATTTTTGGAGCTTCGGGCGACCTGGCAAAACGAAAGCTATTGCCTTCATTGTTCGAGCTTTACCATAAGAATTTGATGCCGTTCAAATTTGCCATTCTTGGCGTCGGAAGATCTGATTATGATGATGAATCATTTCGAGAAAAAGCGAACATCAATGTCAAACTTTTTTCAAAAAACAAACCTGTCAACCAGAAATCGCTGCGCGATTTTTTGAAAAGCATTTATTACGAAGAGATTGATCCCAACAATGCTGAAGCGTACGAGCAATTGAAGAAAAGAATTACGGACCTGAATGAATTTGTCGATGCGAAAGGAAACTATCTCTACTACCTGGCAACACCGCCGAACATTTATGATGTGATAACCACGAATCTTGGCGCCCAGGGATTGAATAAACACAACGATGGTGAGGGCTGGAAACGGATCGTTTTAGAGAAACCACTATGCAGCGATCTTAATTCTGCCCGGGCGCTGAATGCGCAAATTCACAAGTTCTTTAATGAAGATCAGGTTTATCGCATCGATCATTTTCTTGGTAAAGAGGGATTACAAAATATAATTGCCTTCCGGATCGCTAATGCGATATTTGAGCCATTGTGGAACCGAAATTATATTCAACGTGTCGAAATCACCGCAGCCGAAAACATCGGCATCGAGGATCGAGGTGTCTATTATGACGCGAATGGAGCGCTGCGGGATATGGTTGCCACCCATCTCCTGCCATTGATGTCAGTCTTTGCAATGGAGCTTCCGTCAAAATTTGAAGCCAGCGTCATCCGCAATGAAAAAATTAAGGTGTTTCATTCGCTCGTCCCAATTTTATCTGAGAATGTCAGCAAACAGGTCGTTCGAGGACAGTATCTTGAAGCAACCATGCGGGGTGATAAAATTGTCTCTTATCGCAAAGAAAAAAAGGTCGAGAAAGATTCCAAGACTGAAACATACCTCGCCATGAAATTTTTCATCGATAACTGGCGCTGGGGCGGCGTGCCATTTCACATTCGGACCGGAAAACGCTTGCCTACCAAGATCACAGAGGTTGCCATTCATTTCAAAAAATCGCCGCACTCGCTTTTCACAAGGGATTTTCCGACACGATACAATGACAACCAGTTGGTGTTCCGAATTCAGCCTGATGATGGCATCTGGTTCAAGTTCGGCATGAAAATGCCAAGTGCGGGTTTCAATATCAAATCCGTGAATGTGGATTTTCATTACAAAGACATCGGCGAAGTCGAGTTTCCCGAGCCGTTCGAACAATTGTTGTTGGATTGTATTCGGGGCGATGCCATGTTATTCACCAGGGCGGATGCCATGGAAGCGTGCTGGGCATTTGTCACGCCGATCATCCAGGCATGGAAAGAAAATCCTGACATTAAACTTCACGGTTATCTGGCAGGAAGCTGGGGACCCAAAGAAGCAACTGCATTGCTCGAGCCTGGCGAAGAATGGCGCTACCTCAGCAAAGAATTGGTCAATGGCGTCGATTCAACGGATTTATAATTATTCATGCCAGGCAATCCCAATTCAGGACGTGAGATAAAATAATTTACCCAATTGATTGTCCGATTGTCGTTGCTTGCAATTATCGTAAATTCGGAAATGGTCAATTTATTTAATCTCACGTCCTTAACCGGCAAGTGGATTTCGGTCGCTGGAAATAAGTAATTCCATCAACACTTTAAATTGCCGATGCTTTAATTCAAAAAAAAATTCATGGCAATGATGAATTTTTGAACTATGGATGCTGCAGGTGCAATATGAAATGTCGCTCCTGCAGCATCGATCAGGTTTTTTATAACTATGGCGTCAAATTTTATAAATTTCATTGTTAAAATTGAACGTTTTAAAAACATTTAGTGTGTCCCCTCATACCATGCTGCCATTGATACAATATTTTTCAATTGAAAATCTATTGCTGCTTGCTAATATGAACTCCTTAAAAAATTCAAGCCAATCCAGTTTTTGGACAGTCTGAGAAATGAAAGGATCCTCATGCTATCTTTCAAACGCAAAGAAAAATTCGATAAATACAGCATTCGTGGCATGGTTTACGCCGGGATTTCCATTCTTGGAATCGGCTATGAGCTTATTTTTTCTAAAGAAGCTCGCATCATGCTGATCATCGCGTACAGCATTGTCGTCATTTTGGGAATATTGTATATCTGGTACATTAAGCCTCATGAACAAGGCTAATAAATTTTTGTATTGATAATTAGATCTGTTGAATTTAATACCATTATTAAGGAGCATCAATGGCTTTAAGTTTTTTTGATATCGCCCTATTTCTTCTGTTCTTTATCATCGTTGTCGGAATCAGCATGTACAAAAGTCGCAAGGAAGAAACAGGCGAGGATTTCTTCTTAGCCAGCCGGAGCTTGCTCTGGCCATTTATCGGACTTTCACTCATCGCTGCTAACATTTCCACCGAGCATTTTGTGGGAATGGCCGGGCAGGGCGCTGGTATCGCAGGACTGGCAATCGCCAGCTACGAATGGATGGCTGCCATCTGTCTCATATTCGTCTGCATTTTCTTCTTGCCAAGATTTCT
>JALOPY010000289.1 GCA_025453735.1 bacterium
AATAGCGCATACCGCATTCTGCCCAGCACTGTATTTAACGGACAATCAAGCATCTGGGCAATTGCTTTAAACGGCAAGCCACTGTACTCCCTTAATAACAGAATTTGTTTCTGTTCGATCGGCAGTTTTTCAATCGATGTTTTTAAAATCTCTTGCAGCTCTTTCTTCTGCAATATTTCTTCAGGCGAAAATGATTCATCCGCCAGAGCATCGAGTGATTCAGCGTCTGAATCAGAATCTCTATTCTCCAAAATGATGGCTAATTTCTGTTTCTGTTTTTGAATGTGATTCATGGCTAAATTATGGGCGATACTAAACAGCCAATTGGAAAATTTTTGCTGCTCTCGATATTTCGGCAATGCTTTCAGCACATTCACCATCACATCCTGAAACAAATCTTTTGCCGCCTCGGAATCGCCGACCATTCGGCACAGGTACGAATACACTCGCTGCCGATATGGATTGATCAGCGCCTCAAAAGCTATCGTGTCTCCGCTCAAAAATCGAGCAATCAATGATGAATCAGATCCTGGATCATGTTTATTCATAGGCTGCTTTTTCGTTTTCAATATAGTAAACAAAGATGTTTCTTATTTATTGTGGAGAAATTTTGATAATGTCATTGTAATTCTTCTTTTTGATTTGTGCAATAGGATTCTTTGGATAATAAGAGAAGCTAATGACGTTTGATTCATTGTCTACCTGGGATTGCGGTATTGGGCAAAGTCATCCCTCCCGAAAAAAATAAAATTTTTCTTGACATTGTGAAACTTTTTTTGTATCTTGAGCGTAGATTAGTTTGTAATGCAAACTAAATAGGTAATGCAGACTTATTTATAACAGGAGGATTGTTTATGTCACAGCACCTTGATTTAAAACCGATTGAAAAGAAAATTTATGTTTCATTTCACCAGGATGGCTTGATCGATCTGTTTCTGGGTTTCTTGATGCTCGTCGCAATTTTAAGCTCGACATTGGATACCAGTGGGGTAGCAGATGCTGTTCGCATCGCGATTTACGCTCCACTGATGGTTATTATTGGCCCAGGGCTTTATATGCTGGGAAAGAAATACATCACTTTTCCCCGCCTGGGTTACGTGAAACTCGGTTCAAAACAGAAGCGAAAAAGAAGAATTGTTATCTTCTCTATTATTACTGCCGTTCTGTTAACGCTAATTATTCTGACGTTGATTGTGGGCAATCAGGCAAACAACGTCGGCCCTGTTTTCGGAATCAAAGCAGAATTCTGGTCATCTGCTATCGTGACGTTGATCATCATTGGCATTTTTAGCATCATCGCGTTCGTGCTTATGACGCCGAGATTTTATTTATTGGGTCTCATCGTTGGCATGTCAGAGCCGTTATACATGCTATTAAAGCATTTCACTCATATCAAGCATATCGGCGTAATTGCTTATGGCATTCCGGGTGTGCTGCTAATTGTTCTGGGTGCGATTGTGCTCAAACGATTCGTGACAAAATATCCATTGCCCAAAGCTGGCGATGCGGATTATCAGGTGAATTAATTTTCAGAAAGGAAACGACACATGGTAGCGAATATGAATTTAAACGAGCTGGAACGCAAAGCCTTTCGCTCGACATTTCAAGACGGGTTGTGGGATATTTTCATCGGAATTTTATTCACTCAGTTTGCCATCGCTCCGTTGTTAAGCGCACGAGGATTCGGCGATTTTTGGAGCTCGGCGGCTTTATTCCCGATCTATATGATGGCGCTGGCTGGCGTCATCGTGCTGAAGAAATATGCGGTGGCGCCCCGGCTTGGCATGGTTCGATTCAACAAAACACGAAAATCAAAATTTAAAAAGTTGATCCTTATGACAAACATCATTTTGGTGATCGGAATTATCGCGGGAGTGCTATTTGTCGATCTATCACATTTAAACATCAAATGGCTTTTTCCAGCTACCTTTAGCTTGATTTTGCTAATTGGATTTAGCGCTATGGCGTATTGGCTTGACCTGACCCGATTTTATCTCTATGGCGCGATGAATGGTCTGGCTGTCGTAGTCGGTGAAGCATTGTATCAATGGGCTGGCGCTTCCCATCATGGATTTCCGGTCGCTTTCGGCGTAACGAGCAGTATGATGATCATTATTGGAATCGTACTGTTGGTCAAGTTCCTTCGCAAACATCCAAAACCGACTGAAGAGTTGAACATAAATGGAGCGGGAAATCATGGCAGATAAAAAAGAAAGCGATGATCTCAAAAGGGTTGTTGATATCGATCGAGTCATCCATGAACCCGCGCGATTTCTGATTCTGGCGTATTTGTACGTCGTGGATAGCGCTGACTTCCTGTTCCTGATGAACCAGACGGGATTGACCCGGGGGAATCTGTCATCCCATTTGACCAAATTAGAAGAAGCTGGCTATATCAATGTTCAGAAGGAGTTCGTCAATAAAATTCCGCGAACGATTCTGAGCCTCAATGCGCAGGGACGAGTTGCGTTCGATGATTATCGAAAGCAGATGAAGCAGGTGCTGGATAATTTGCCTGGTTAAGTGAAACGTGAAGCGGCAAACGTGAGAAGTGAGGCGTAAAACGTAAATCACTTCTCACGTTTGATTCTAAGCAAAAATGAATAAATCGACATCCGTGGTGTTCAACAGCCAGTGGGAAAAAAATAATTTGGTTGAATGAATAATCAATCAAGACATGAGAAATCAACATGAAACAAATAACGAGAAATGAAGCCAGTCACTTGCTCCGCAAATTTGGAGTGATTGAAACAAAGATCGAGCGAATCAAAAATGCACTGATTATTTATTCGATTTTATCGAACAATCGTTCGATGCTGGTTAAGTATGATGTGAAAAAACATCACAAAAGCTATTTTATTGAAAACTGATCAAGTTGAAACAAAAATTTAAAATTCAGCGACTCGTCATTCTTTCGATGGAATTGGATTTTCCAGATCCAGGACAACTTTCCATTTCCCATCCGGTTTTTTCTTCCAAATTCGGAGATAGCTGTTCGCCTGAGTTTCAGCGTCCGTCTTCAATTCAGAAAGTCCATAGGTGTAACCCAAATCCCCTGACACTGCAATTTCAGCAACGATTGGCGTCCCGGAAATATCCCCCGGCTGGGAGTTCATGCTACTCATAATATTTTCTCTGCTAATAATTGGAAAAGCATTCATGCGATAATATCGCGCCTGGTCATCGCCATAATCCAGAAATGCTTTTGCAAGTTCCAGATCTGAAATAGATTTTAAATAGGCGATATCTGTTTCCAAAAGTTTTTGTTGCTCACTCATGAGCTCATCCTTGGTTAAAATTTTTGGAGATGGGCGAGTTGTTTTTGTCAAGGATTCATTCAGGATGAATGAAGTATCTGCTTTTGGATGAACGATGCCACAATCGATAACCACGCGCCAACTGCCATCCTGTTGTTTTTTCCAGATGGAAACGTAATGACCATGCCCGTCCGCTTCTTTCGCATTTTTATTCTTTCGAAATTCATAAGGTCCGGTTGTGTAACCCAAATCACCCGCGAGAGAAATGTCTGCGTATTCCGGCTCCCATGTAAGCAGACCAGGAGTTTTCTCACGCGTGAGATAGTATGGCTTAGCGGCGATCGGATTTGGTCGGAAAATAATTGCATCATCTGCCAGGTAGCTCAGGAAGGCATCGCGAATACCCTGCTCAGCCGACGCCTTTGAGAAGGAGTGCTCCGATTCAATAAGTAGTTTCAATTCATTGTCTGAGTTTATGTTTTGATGACATCCAAATGAAATCAGCATGGTCAAGACCAAAATTGAAAGCAATTTTTTCACAAGAGCCCTCCTGCTTTTATGACTGGTGATGATCATCGCCAAAGGCAGCTATAAAAAAGATGTCCTCATACAAGCAAGGTCTAATTCATAAACTGCAATTTTGCGAAAAACTTTGGCGATAGGATTTCGGCTTTTTGAGGTGTCAATGCTGCAACGTTCTAATTTATACTGATCAGCGATAAAATGCAAGAATTATTTTGATAGTCAGGTAATACCTCACTCACAGGTGGGTGATCCAAAAACTTTCCTAAACCTTGGAGGTTTAGGAAAGTTTCCCCACCCAAGACTGAGCCATTACATCGTTAGAACACGATTCGATGTGAGGCGAACGAAAAATTATGCTGCTATAAATTTCAACAGTTATGGATTAGTTCCAGGTGAGATTGAGAGGCTGGATGGTGGCGATGGGGCACTGATATCGCCGGTAAAGCCAGAGTCATAGAATTTCCAATTATTAAAATCATACACAATTTCATCATTATTTTTTTTGACGATCATAATATTATTCTGCCAGGAAATCAGTTTATTGCCGCGATAATCCACAGTCTCCATTCGCTTAAATGGAAATGTCCAGATCGGCTGCCCATTTACTTTTCCGCCGCTCGCGTTGCCTTCGATCAAATAACCACGAC
Organism: bacterium; assembly: GCA_025453735.1. GTDB lineage: Bacteria > Zhuqueibacterota > Zhuqueibacteria > Thermofontimicrobiales > Thermofontimicrobiaceae > JALOPY01. The sequence goes on from JALOPY010000289.1 coordinate 4,430, forward strand.
TGGTTTTGAATGAATTGTCAGTAATCGCACAATTTCTGTTCACCGCATCTTGAAAATCCTGGAAAGATGGATAGCAATGATCAGCGTTGATATTCGGATCGATAATAACGACTTCCAACGCTCCCAGCTTTCCATCATCGAGGCGAAGCGCGATGGCGACTTTATTTTCCCGAAAGAACTTCCAGCCACTGCCAATTGAAAAATCCTGGGCATACTGGCTGGCTTTTGTTAGCTGATCGTGCCCGATATCAAAGCTATTGCCATCCAGGCAAACATGAATATGACCACCGCTCCACAAATCCAAAAACGCAGCATTTCGAAATTGAAACAGTCGTCCATTCCCGGTTGTCGTTTGT
>JALOPY010000290.1 GCA_025453735.1 bacterium
GAGTATTTCAACCTTCGCAAACTGGGATTTTTGGCGCCGGGAAATTTTGCCGATATTGCCATCATTGAAGATTTAAAAAAACTTGCCATCAAAATGGTCATTAAAAACGGTGAGATTGTGGCAGAAAATGGGAAACTCAACTATCATCCCACGTTCAAGCCCGATGTGAAGCTGCGAAGCTCGGTGAATATCAAATGGCTGGAGGGGGATGAATTCAAAATTCCAGCTCGCGGCAAGCGATGTCATGTTATTGGGCTGATTAAAGATCAGATTGTAACTGATGATTTAATCGAAACGCCAAAAATCGAAAATGGTTTCGTCGTGTCCGATCCGCTTCGGGATATCCTCCGCTGTTTTGTCGTGGAACGGCATCATGCATCCGGCAATATCGGCAAAGGCTTGGTGAAAGGATTTGGCTTGAAAAAAGGCGCTATTGCATCATCCATTTCACACGACTCTCATAATATCGTTGTCGTTGGCGTCAATGATGAAGATATTTTTAAAGCTGTCGCACAAATTAATAAAATGAGCGGGGGATTGGCAGTGGCTTGTGACGGACAGATTATCGGCGCGCTTGAATTGCCAATCGCCGGACTCCTGTCCCCGGAACCGCTGGAGGTTGTGAATGAGAATCTACAAATTCTTATTCAAAAAACCTGCCAATTAGGATGTACTTTGGAAGATCCGTTTATGGCAATTTCATTTCTGGCATTGCCGGTTATTCCCCGGCTCAAGATCACTGATCTCGGATTGGTTGATGTCGATAAATTTGAATTTGTCGATCTCTTTATTTAAAAAATCCAGCGCAGCGAAGCTGCCAAAACATTATTTCAACACTAAGCCGCAAAGTGAAAACTCAAAGCTCACGAATAAAAATATTTACTGATTATTTAATTCTTTCTTTGTGTCCTTTTTGGTTTCATAGCGCCCTGGTGTTGAAGATTTTTTTGCCCAAAAAACAAAGACTGTACTAGCAATATTATAAAACCAATTTGTATTCATCTTAAACCTTGAACTGGGAACTTATAAACCCTGAACCTGAGTAGTTACAACTAATTTTTGAATTAGAAAGTCATAACGATGAGCCAGGATGCAATTGTTGTTTTCGTCACTGTCGCCAATCGAACCGAGGCGGAACTAATCGGTCAAGCCTTAGTTGAAAAAAAACTAATAGCTTGCTGCAATATCATCGAGCCAGTCTTTTCAATTTTTCATTGGCAAAGCAAGATATGTCGTGACAATGAGGTGCTTCTCATTTTAAAATCGGTACTGGATCGTTTTGATTTAATAAATGAAGCAGTAAAAAAAATGCATAGCTATGAAACACCGGAAATCATTGCATTGCCAATAATTGCTGGATCAGAAGATTATCTGAACTGGGTCAGGAAAGAAACGAGTTAAATGGAATTGACAATTTTAGGCTCAGGCTGCGGAATCCCCTCGTTGCAGAAATCAGCGCCCGGGCATTTGATCATGATTGAAAATGAGCCCCTTTTGTTCGATAGCGGCTCCGGAACGCTGGCGCGACTGCTCAAGGTTGGTATCAACTACCAGCAGCTTAATCATGTATTTTACACGCATACGCATTCCGATCATACGGCTGATTTGATTCCATTGCTGCAAGCGCTGCGCACGACTCCCGGTTATACCCGGAAAAATGAAATAAACCTTTATGGACCAGAAGGATTTTCTGATTTTATTCAGGTGATGGCAGAAATTTTTGGTAGCTGGCTGCTCGTTCCAGAATTTCCGTTAAAAGTCTATGACCTCGGCAGTGATCGACTGCAATTTGCCAACTGGACTGTTGCGACCCTTCCGATGCAGCACAGTCGCTCAGCGATAGGCTATCGAATTGAAACAGCCGAAGGGCACTCAGTCGTTTACTCGGGGGATACTGATGTGTGTCCTGAAATCATTGAATTGGCGCACCAGGCAAATGTTTTAATTTTAGAATGTTCGTTTCCGGATGTGAAAAAAATGAAGGGTCACCTCACTCCCAGCGAAGCGGCGCAAATTGCCGCACAAGCCGAATGTCAGCACTTGATTTTAACGCATTTGTATCCGCCGTTTGATATCATCGAAGCTGAGATTCAAAGCAAAGTTCATAAAATATTTACAGGCAAAATATCAATCGCTCAGGATTTCATGAAAATTAAAATTTAATGGTATTATTCAGGTTGCCAGGTTCATCGTTCAGGTTTAAAGGTTGCAAATGGTTTGTTCTTCATTGATTTGAAAAAAGCTCGATTGTTATTTATCTTGAATCCTGAACCGGGAACTTTAAACCCTTGAACCTGACCAGTTACAATTTAATTTAAAATGGTTTATCAGAATACCGGACATGCTCCGAAAAAATTTATTAAAAATATCATTAGCGCTTTCCATTCTGCTGCATCTGTTATTCATGTTATCCTATTCCTGGATACACGTCATAACATTTGCGAATCCCGCGCCCGAACAAAAGATCGAAGAAAAACGGCTGGAGTTTGAACTGGTTGAAACACCAGAGAATGCTCGAAGTGATGCGCCTCCCGATAAAGCAAATCTGCTGTCTGATAAAAACGCTCTGGCTCAGGATGATTATCAACGGAAAGATAAATTAAAGGGCGATCCCTATTCTGAAGGCGACCTGGATGCGAAGAATTTGCCCACCGTATCTGTGGAGGCAACTCCGTCTCCAGCAGCGCCTCAGCCGTCGAACAGTGATGTCAGTGATCGGGAACAACGATCAAAATCAGTCGAAAATAATTATGAACAGTCTTACGAAAAATTTAGCCGTCAGAAGCTATTAAAACCCAATCCGCAATCCAATATCAATCAACAGCAAAGGGAAATTGAAAGACCTTTGTATGCAAACAGAGCTTTCAATGCTGATGACCTGGGCGGATTTTCTTTTAACACGTATGCATGGGATTTTGCGCCATACATGCTGGAAATGAAGCGCAAAGTGGAGCGCAATATTTTTCCTCCGCCAGCTTTTACCTACATGGGACTCATTAGCGGCGAAACAATCGTGCGTTTCAAGGTCATGCCGAATGGCGAAGTGACCGATTTGAAAGTATTAAATTATACCGGTCATGTGTCATTAAAAGAAACAAGCGTAAAAGCAATTCTAAATTCGTCGCGATTTCGAGAGCTGCCTGCTGATTTTCCCGAAAATTTTTTAGAAGTGACTGCAAAATTCACATATTATGTTACACGAAGATAGATAAGGAAGAAGATAAATGCAAGAAGCATGGATAATGCTGCAAAAGGGCGGAATTTTGATGATACCGCTGTTTCTATGTTCAATTATTGTTCTTGCGATTGTGATTGAACGAGCCATTTCGCTGAGAAGAAAAAGAGTGCTCGTGCCGGAAATTATCAGCATCATCGAGACGATAAATAAGCCTGAAGACATTCATTTAGCCCTCTCTATTTGTTCCAAAAATGAAGGCACATTTGCCAATATTGTTCAGCTTGGCTTAGAAAATAAAGATTTGCCAAATCAAGAGCTCAAGGAATTGATCTCGGACCAGGGACGACAGGAAGTGAGAACACTGGAAAAAGGATTGGGCGTTATTGAAACCGTTGCGAGCATCGCGCCGCTGCTGGGATTACTGGGCACTGTCACTGGCATGATCAAAGTTTTTACGGTCATCTCTGAAAAAGGATTGGGACAGACACAAGATCTTTCTGGCGGAATTTCTGAAGCGCTAATTACAACTGTAGCTGGATTGTCAATCGGTATCCCGGCGCTCATTTTTTACAATTATTTTACCGATAAAGCCGAGAATTTGATTATGGATATTGAAAAATTTGCTTCCCAATTGATCCGAAAATTATCCAGATTTCAGTCAAACAAAACAATCGAAACAGACGCTCAAAAGGATTAAATTCGAGTATGCAGCTTCATGAAAAAAAACGCCACAAGGTTATCATAAATATCACTTCTCTGATCGATGTTTTATTTTTGCTGTTAATATTTTTTATGATTTCATCGACCTTTGTCGAACAACCAGGGATGAAGCTTGAATTGCCCGAATCGAAAAGCGCAATCACCGAAAAAATTAAAGACCTGGTGCTGCAAATAAATGCCGATGGAACGATGACGCTCAATGATGAGACTATCAGCCTGGAAAATTTAGCGGATATGTTTAAACAAATATTGCCAAAGCTCGAAGAAAAATCACTCGTCCTCAAAGCAGATAAAACCGTCCCCCATGGAACTGTCGTGAAAGTCATGGACATGGCAAAACTTGGCGGCCTGGAGAAACTGATCATCGCGACTCAGGTTGAAAAAGTCAACAACTAATTTTATTACCACAAATTGACAAGCCCAGTATTACCAGCAAAATATTCTCGCTATTTCATTTCTGAGAATTGCTCCGCAACCGGAGCGAAGAGGCAGAGAATCAATCGAGAAAAAGATTCGCTTTTGCAATCGAATTTTCAAAGATAAAAGGTATCGGATTTGAATTTTTTGCTCAAGCAATATTTTCGCCGTTTGTATCTCTGCATCTTTGCAATAAATGATTATGCCAGTTTTTTACAAAAACAATGATGACTCACAAATATCCTGATACATTAATATCGCAATCGCTCCGCTGAAAAATATTCGATCACGCGATCTAAAATCTCATCCAGCGTTACGGTCGGTTGATAACCAATCAATGCTCGGATGCGACTGAGATCGGGAACGCGTATCGCCATATCTTCAAAACCTTCTTCATACGCCTTATCGTATGGAATAAATACAATTTCAGAATCCGATTTCGTCTTCTGTTTGATTTTCTTCGCTAAC
>JALOPY010000291.1 GCA_025453735.1 bacterium
CATCGCCATAACGAATCGACATATATTCAGAATATGATCGTTTACCATAACCTGGCTCGAATCGATTTCCCCTGCACTGTGGATTGGCGGGAAATTGGGACTCGTGAAACGGGCAGCCAATTTTTGAAAGTCGCATTTCCATTCAATCTCGGCGCTGAATCTCAGGCGACCTTTGAAATTCCGTTTGGCACGATCCAGCGAGAAGCCAATGGACATGAGTATCCTTCACAAAAATGGATGGATTTAGGCGATGCCGATTTTGGCGTCAGCCTGGTGAATGATTGCAAATATGGCTGCGATGTTGATCACAATGTGATGCGGCTGTCCTTGCTCCGTTGCTCGTATGAGCCTGATCCTGTGCCGGATAAAGGAATACATCATTTCGCGTATGCCATTCTTCCGCATCAAGGGGATTGGAAAAGCGCCAATACGCTGAGAGCCGGGTATGAATTGAATCAACCGCTAATCCCTGTGGCGACCGATCAGCATCAGGGACATTTTCCATTATCCCGGTCATTCGTTTTCTGCTCCGCAGAGAATGTGATCATCACGGCGTTCAAAAAATGTGAGGATGATAATTCGCTAATTTTGAGATGCTATGAAATTCAGGGGATGCCATGTGAAGCGCAATTTCGGTTTTCATTCAACATCCTTCAGATCAGAGAGACGGATTTGTTGGAGCGAAATGTGGATGATGCCTCCTTGGAAATAAAAAATAATAGTTTTCATATTGCAATCAATCCCTATGAAATTCGGACATTTCGAATCAATCGAGAAGGATTTCTGTGGCAGAAACGGCATAATTTTGTGCCGGTATAATATTTTTTCACAAAAAAATGGATGAGTAGAATTTGCTTGTTGACATTTAGAAAATCATTTTATATATTCATTCGGTCGAATGAAATCAATCGAACGATTTTGTAAGAAGAAGACATGAAGAATCTCAAATTCGAAAAAATAATTGAGCAAATAAACCAACGGCTCAAAACCAGGTATAAGAGTTTCAAAGGCTCTTTTTTCTATGGCTCGCGAGTGAAAGCGAAAGAATCAATTGATTCAGATTATGATCTTGTGCTGGCATTCAATCAGGCTATGGATTGGAAAGAAAAAAAAGAGATATATGGCATCATCAGCGATTTTGAAGTTGAAAATAATATTCTCATCGATGTGCACATTTACAAGCTCAATGACATTCTGGCTCCGAAGACGCCCTATCGACAAAACGTAAAAAATGATGGTGTCTTTTATGGCATTTAATAGGAGAGTAGTATTGAAAAAATAGTAAGTAAACGGGAGCAATTCCCAAAAAAAGATAATAAACCGTTAAAACGGTTGTAAGCATTTCCTGGTGATTCACAAACACCATGATAAATCATGGTGTTTGTCTCAACGAGATTTGAACCAGCACCAAAATTCATTATGGTGCTAAATTGAAGTATCAATATCTCATTGCCAACTTTTGGGATTTGCACCCAGCAAAAATGATTATTAAAAATATGACTAACTTGCCGATCTACGCCCCCGATTTTCCGAAAGGATCGCCAGGATAACTCCGCTCAAAATAATAACTGCGCCAATAATTTTCACCATGCCAATTTTTTCGCCCAAAATCACAAGCGCCAGAATCGAAGCGCCAATCGGCTCGCCCAAAATGATCACCGCCACTGCTGTGGCAGTGAAATATTTCAACGCCCAGTTAATTGTGGTATGACCGATCACCTGGGGGATGAACGCAATGGCAAAAAATAGCAGGTAAGTTGTGGGATGATAGCCAATGAACGACGCGCCGCTTGCAACGGCAATTATGACTAACAAAACTGCTGCTATCGAATAGACCATCGTCACATAGCGAAAAATATCGATTTCGGCCCGAAGCTTTCTTCCTGCCAGAAGATAACCAGCCGCGCCAATCGCTCCGCCGACTGCCAGCAAATTTCCAATCAACGAATTTCTATCCAGCGAAAAATCATGCGCGCTGATGAAGACGCTTCCGAGGAGGGCGATCACAATTCCCAGCAGCATCAGTATGGATGGTCGCTCCCGAAGAAAAATAAAACTTCCCAACGCGACAAAAATCGGCGCGCTTTGCACCAGCACCACCGAGCTTGCCACTGAGGTATATTTCAGCGAGGTGATCCAGGTGGCAAAATGAATGGTGAGAAAAATTCCGGAAATGCAAGCCACTTTAATATGCGATTTAGTGAATCCCGCCCAAATCGGCCCCATTCGGGCTCGCGTAAAAATCAAATAAAATAGTGATGCGATAGCGAGTCGGTACGCGGCAATAACTAGAGAAGGCGCATCGCAAAGCTTGATGAAAATCGATGCAAAAGAGACGGCAATGAGTCCAATTCCGAGCACCAGGATTGCCCGCTGTTTCGTTACGATTTGCTCCATAATCATTTTCTCTTTAAAAATATTTTACTGATTCCATCGCTCGAAGCGATGGAATCAGTTAGGCTATCAGCTATTGAATTGATTCTGTTACTTTTTCACTTTTGGATAGTTCCGATTTTCTTTTCAAATTGCGGATTCATTGTTCTGAGAAAAATCACATTGTCTTTCAGGTCGACAAAACCAACTCACAAAATAAACGAAAATTTTCCTTGCATTCAAGATTAAAAATAGTATATTATTTCTAAAAACATTCAATAACATTCCCTAAAATTGGAGAGATTATGAAACGCTTTTCCCTTCTGTTTTCAATCCTAATTCTTGTTCTGTTCATCTCCCAATCAAATGCACAAATACAAACACCTGATAACTTCTTCGGATTTCCGATCGGAGCGGATCGCCAACTGGCAGATTATCATCAAATTGTCGATTATTTCAAATATTTAGAAACCTCCTCTTTGAAAATTAAACTTTTCAACCTGGGCAAGACAACCGACAAAAATGACATGATGTTGGCAGCTATTTCATCCGAACATAATATTGCCGACCTATCGAAATATCAAACGATCAGTTCCAAATTGGCACACCCGGCTGACTTATCTACAGCGGAGGCAAAAAATCTGATTCGAGAGGGAAAAGTCATCGCTTTCATCACCTGCAATATCCATTCGACAGAAATCGGCGCCACGCAGATGGCTGTGGAATTTGCGTATCAACTGGTAACCAGCAATGAGCCGGACATTTTATTCTACCTGGATAATGTCATTTTGTTATTGATGCCTTCCGCGAATCCCGATGGAATGGAGATGGTGGTGGATTGGTATCGCAAATGGGTGGGCACTGAATTTGAAGGCGGCAGCATGCCCTGGCTTTATCATCGCTATGTGGGGCATGATACCAATCGGGACTTTTTCATGCTCAATCAGAAGGAATCGAAATTGATCAATCAGGTGATGAGTCGCGACTGGTTTCCCCAGGTTCACCTTGATGAGCATCAGATGGGAAGCCGGGGTCCAAGAATGTTTGTTCCGCCCTACAAAGACCCGATGAGTGATAATCTATCGCCAATGTTGATGAGAACAGAGGCGCTGTTCGGTTCCAATATGTCGTTTCGGCTTGAAGAAAAAAATAAGGCTGGAGTCATCGATTCCTGGGTTTTTGATTCCTATTGGCCTGGCGGAACCCGGACCGCTGCCTGGAAAAACATCGTGAGTCTGTTGACCGAAATGGCGAGCTGCAATATCGCAACGCCAATCTTCATTGATGAGGTCGAGCTTTCTGGCGGCGGCAAAGGTTTGATCGATTACAAGCAGCAGATCAATTTTCCGAATCCCTGGCGCGGCGGCTGGTGGCGGCTTTGCGATCTGATAGATTACGAATTGATCGCTTCTTTCAGTTTTTTAGAAACTTCGGCAAAATACCGGGAGGATATTTTGCGTTCGTTTTACACAATGAACCTAAGCGCTATTAAACAAGGGAAGGAAGAACCGCCATTCGCCTATGTCATTCCGACAGAACAGTATGATCCCATCACCGCTGCAAAATTAGCGGAAATCTTGGGAAAAATAGTGACAGCGAATAGCGTGATCATCCCGCTGGCGCAGCCGCTCAGATCTTTCATCAAAGAAATCATGGAAGTCCAGACTTTTCCAGAGATTCGGCTCACTTCGAATGGTGAACCGTTATATCCCTATGATGTGACTGCCTGGTCGTTGCCAATCCAGATGGGCGTTAAATGCGTTTCTGTTGACCAATCATTTCAAGGAGAACTGGAACGACTGACTGCTCCCCCCTATCCTGCGGGCATTATGTTGGGAAATAGCGCCACAGGTTATGCAATTGATCATCGATTCAACAATACCAGCGCAGCAATTAACCGGTTGCTCAAATCGAATTATGAGATTTTTGCGGCAACATCCAATTTTCTCGATGGCGGAAAAAAAATTGAATCCGGCACAATCATCATTCCAGCCAGAAAAGATGTAACATCTGCGCTAAACAAAATTGCCCGGGACCTGCATCTTCCGATCGTTGCGCTCACTCAAAAACTCCCGCCTGGATTGAAACAGATCATGCCGGTGCGATTGGGTCTATACAAACCCTGGCGCGCCAGCATGGACGAAGGGTGGACCCGCTGGCTGCTGGAACAGTTTGAATTCGAGCTTGTCAGCGTGCACAACGAGATGATTAAAAGTGGAGATATTATCAAAAAAATTGATGTGCTGGTTATCCCTGATATTGAGAAAGAAACAATCATCGATCCGAAGCCTGGCAGCTCAAAAGATGCAAAATTCTATCGTCCTCTGCCTGAACAATATGAGGGTGGCATCGGCAAAGAAGGCGTGAAAAATCTCAGAGAATTTGTGCAGAATGGGGGCACGCTCATCACATTGGATAATAGCTGCATGTTGCCGATCGATGAGTTTCCGCTTCCAGTGACGAATACGATTGAAAACATAAATCGCTCCGAATACAATGCTCCTGGGGTGATGTTGAAAGTCAATATCGATACAGCACACCCGATCGGCTGGGGAATGCCGGAGAGCGCGGCAGCATTCGTCTCCCAAAGCGCTGCTTTTGTCACCTCACAACCGTTTGGCGATGTGGATCGAACGATTGTCGCGCGATATCCAGAAGAACCGTTGCTGCTCAGCGGCTGGATTAAAGGCGAAAATCGGCTTCATCGAAAAGCAGCAATCGTGGATGTTAAATTTGGAAAAGGAAAAGTCATCTTGCTTGGATTCCGGGTTCAGCATCGCGCCCAGCCGCATGGAACGTTCAAGCTGCTATTCAATGCGATTCATTACGGAGGAATGAAAAATTAATGAACCTGGAGTAAAAAAAATCAATGGTCGCTAAGGCGCAGAGACGCGAAGTTTGGGAAATGAAAAATTCAAAGTTCTGAATAAAATTAAACTTCAAAAAATCTTGTCTCTGTGTCCTTCGCGAACTCCGCGGTTCGTATTGCTGTTTCTTTGTTTTAGTCGTTTAGGGTTAATCTTTCAGTATAAAAAATCATAGATGTACTGATTCCATCGCTTGGAGCGATGGAATCAGTATGAAATTCTAAACTTAATAAGTATGCTTAATCTTTGTTTTGGCTCTTAGTGTTAAATTAACGTAATGCTTTTGTATTCGCAATTTAATAGGAGGGAACTTCAATGGAAAAGCGAGTCATTAACTTAATCTGGGGTGGGCTTCTCATTTTAATCGGAATATTTCTATTGCTTCTAACCACAAACGTCATTGACATCCGTTTTGACACATCCTGGTTCTTCGGAATTTTATTTCTCATTGGATTCATCTTTTTTATGGCAGTTTATTTTTCCACGCATCGAGAGCAATTCTGGCCTTTGATTCCCGGAATAACCTTACTGGGATTAGCCATCCTCATTCTAAGTGAAAAAATTGGTTTGCAAGGACAAATCGGCGCGGGATTGTTCATGCTTTTTATCGGATTGAGTTTTCTGGCGGTTTATTTCTTTCATCGGGAGCATTGGTGGGCGATTATCCCTGCCGGAATGGTAGGCAGCGTTTCGCTGGTCATCTTGTTCGGAGATATTCTCGGCGTGGGACTGATGTTCCTGGGAATGGGCGCAACGTTCATCGCGCTCTATTTCATCTTAGCGCCAACCGAAGAAAAGCATTGGTGGCCACTCATACCCGGTGGAATACTTGCATTCATGGGACTCTTGTTCCTGTTTTTTCAGCCCGGGGAATTTGGAAATTTTATATTGCCAATCGCATTGATTATTATTGGTATCGTTCTTATCATCAATAGCATGAAGAAAAGATTGTTTCATTAATTTGCTGCATCGGAATTTCAAAGCCTGAGTAAAAATTACGATGGCAAAAACGTGCAAGGAGCAACAGAGGAACCAGAGCATCGCGGAGATTTTTTAAGCTCTTATTAAATTCTATTTGACTCTGCCTGTTCTGTTTCTCGTTGGACATGCTGATTCCATCGCTCGAAGCGATGGAATCAGTCGTGATAACCAATAAAAAATTACTTTACATGAAAGAATCTGAAATGTACCAATCCATAATCACCCATAATGATTTTGATGGCGTGGTCTCGGCTGCGCTCTGTTCTCATGTTTTTAAGGTAAATAAAATTTTGTTTGCCGGACCCAGCAACATCGCCCGTGCTGATCTGATGATCACGCCACAGGATATTGTTTGTGATCTCCCCTACCCGCTGGACTGCGGATTATGGTTCGATCACCATGAAGGAAACCTGCAAGAGCTGCAATATCGCAATATCGAAGCAAGCGCGATCGCAGGAAAATTTGATCTGCAACCTTCCTGTGCACGGGTCATTCTCAACTATTTTCTTGAAAACAATCATCGTTTTCCTGATTATTTTTCGCCCCTGGTCGAGGAGACCGACACCATCGATTCGTTCGATTATCACTCTGTTGAGGACTGGCGAACAGAAACGCCGGGAAAAATTATTGATGCGACGATTCGTTCCAGGATTGGGGAGCATCACGAAAAAAGAACCTACTTGAGAAATCTGGCATTTTGGCTCAGGGATAATCCAATCGGCGATGTTGTAAAAAAAGGTGATATTCAATCCAGGTACCAGGACTATCTCAACGAAGAACAGGAGATGATGAACCTCATCAAAGATAATAACTATTTTTTGTCGATCGATTCTGAAAAACAGATCATTATCCTGGATTTCACCAATTTTAATCGTCCGGGATTCGTCATAAAAAATCTGGCATATTTGCTCTATCCTCAATCACTGGCAGTCCTGGAGGTCAAAAATCTTTTTAACCGGGGAATTAAGTCGAACGATCTGGCGTTTTCGTTATCCTTGAGCATCAATTTAAATCATGAAAATCACGCCAAAGATGCAGGGGAGATCATGCGCGAATTAAATATCGGCGATGGACATCAGGGAGCGGCAGCAGGCAAAATAACCTGTCATTCCAAGGATGAAATGTTGCGTCAAAAACGAGATACTCTGGATCGAATTTTTAAAATTTGGCAGGAGCAGGTTTAGTTTTTTATGAAGACTATTTTCAAAAAAAATTCCATTGGGCTGATCATAATTATTTCATTTCTTTTTCCCACAGCGCAAATATTCGGGCAGGTTTCAATCTCACGAAACCATCCCGAGCTTGTCTGGCAAACCTTTGAAACCGATCATTTCAAAATCATCTTTCATCAAGGCATTGAAACCCTGGCTGATGAAGTCGCACGAGTTGCAGAAGATGTTTACGGTCCCATCACCAGCGATCTGGGCGCTGCGCCGCCACAAAAAACACCAATCATCGTCACTGATTATCTCGACTATTCCAACGGGCTTGCCACGCCATTGGGGCATTACATCGTCATCTGGGCGAAGAGCGAAACCAAATACATGACCGGGGATATCAAATGGCTCCGGGCAGTGGTCGCTCATGAATTTGCCCACATTGTAAATTTTTGGGCGTTCCGCGCATTTCCAGGTTTCTGGCGGGAGTTGCTCGCATTGGGATTTATTCCGACCTGGTTTCTTGAAGGGATTGCCGAGTTAGAAGCTGAGCAGTGGTGCGATCATCGCGATATGCTCCTTCGAGTCGTGGCGTATCATCAGCAACTATTACCCTACAAAAAAATGTCAGGCTATATCGGCGCAGATGAAATCGATTCCCGATTGGTCTATGAGCAAGGACATTCATTGATTCGCTTCATTGCTCATAAATTCGGTCGTGAGAAAATTCGGGAGATCATCACAAAATTTCGAGCCATGCCCCTCAGCTTCAATCTCACACTGAAACGAACGATTGGGCTGTCTGAAAAAGAGTTGTTTGCTGCATGGCAGAAAGAAATTGGCTCTCATTATAAAACGATTTCCAACGAACATACAACTCTGGCAAATATTGGAAAGGAACTAAAAACTTCTTTGCAAGGAAATTACGGCGCACGCTGGTCCCCGGATGCAAAAACAGTTGCCGTTGTCGGCATTAAAGATTATGAAGAAGGCGTGACTGATCTCTATTTGTTAGATTCTGGCTCAAGCAAAATGAAAAAAGTCGCGGGATCGTTCGTCAATAGTTTTTTTTCCTTTTCTCCGGATGGAAAATCTATTGTCTATTCCCAGCAGCATTATGTTGCAACTGGCGCATCAATCAACGATCTTTTTTTATTGCAAATCGAAACAGATCAAATTAGAAGATTGACGACGAATACGACGAATGAGCGAGCGACCGATCCCTGCTTTTCTCCCAATGGACAAGAAATTGTTTATGCTATTCACCAGGGAACGAGATCCAACCTGGCGATCCTGAACATCAAAACTGGCGCGGAAAAAATCATCACGAATTTCCTGGATTGGACCGAAGTCTTCACTCCAGGCTGGTCGCCTGATGGTGAGCAGATCGTCTTTTCCAGTTGGGACAGCCTGGGAAATCGTGACATTTGTCTTGTGCAGACTGATGGCACTGGCTTGAAAAAGTTAATAGCGACACCAGCGGACGAGCGCTACCCTGCCTGGTCACCGGATGGCAGCCAGATCGCA
>JALOPY010000292.1 GCA_025453735.1 bacterium
ATCAAAACCATACCAGCCAATGTCAATTTCACGATGATTTCCTACAGTGATGGGAAATTTTTATTAGAATTTCTGGCAAATAGTGATGCTGATATTAACAACGTGAATAGTCAGTTGCAGCAAAGCCTTGCTCCATCTGAAATTAACCTGTTATCAAAAGAAACCCGCAGCATTCAAAGCAAGCAGGTGCGTCAGGCGCTTGTTAACGGCAATGTGAATCTTAACCAAAGTCTGAGTGAAATAACGATTTCCCAGGAGCCGACCTACCTGTCAACGACAGATTTGAAGAATCAATTGACAGCTATTTGTCAACAAGCTGGTTTGTCAATTAAACAGTATGATTCAGGATTGGAAAAGAGCGAGGGCGCATTTCGGATCAGTCCTATAAAATTTCAGGCTATGGGTCAAAAGGCTAATGTATTGGCATTTTTGCAGCAGCTTCTTAATCAGAACCTGAACATCAGTTTTTCCAAAATATCTCTGATAAATTTACATGAAGCTAATATCACACTGGTATTGAACATAAATTTATATCGAATGTAGTCTGACGATTTTTGGAAAAACAGTAATGCGAGTTATCGCGGGTAGTTGCAAAGGACGGGTGTTGTTTAGCCCCCGGGGAAATTTGATTCGACCGACTTCGGATCGAATCAAGGAATTTATTTTCGATTATTTGGGTCCAAAAATAGAGAACGCGTCGGTGCTTGATCTATTCAGCGGTACAGGAAATCTGTCGATTGAAGCGTTAAGTCGCGGCGCAGATCTGGCGATTTTAGTTGATAAGTCAAAAGAAGCGAATCGACTAATTTATCGAAATCTCGATCTCACAAAATTGCTATCGCAATGCCAGGTCATTCATCAGGATGTATTTCGATTTTTGAAAATCGCGGCATCGAACCGTTCCAGGTTTGATTGTATTTTTGCAGATCCACCGTATTCCGCCAATATTTATAGCGACCTTATTAATGCGATTGGCAGGGGGGATTATTTGAAAGATGATGGTCTTTTTATTTTAGAGTGTGACTCTCGCCGTTTCATTGAATATCAAGACGCTTCTTTGTTGCTGGTGACAAAAAAAGTATTTGGAGATTCAGCGATATTCGTTTTCAAAAAGGAAGGGAGTTAAATTGCGAATTGGAATATATCCTGGGACATTCGACCCAATCACCAATGGACATATCGACATTATCAATCGTTCTGTGCTGCTGTTTGATAAGGTCATCGTTGCCGTGACAACCAATCCATCAAAATCTCCGCTATTTAGCATTGATGAACGTATAGAAATGGTACTGAGCTCAACCAAATCACTCAGCAATGTCGAAGTTGATAGTTTTGATGATCTCCTGGTTAATTATGCGCTTCACAAGAATGCCACAGCAATTATTCGAGGACTTCGCGCGACGTCGGACTTTGAATTTGAATTTCAAATGGCGCTTGTGAATCGCAAACTTTCAAATGAATTGGTGACTGTTTTTTTAATGCCAAACGAAAAATATACTTACTTGAATTCGACGATTGTGAAGGAAGTTGCCAGCTTTAATGCTGACGTTAGCTGCTTTGTGCCTGAAGCAGCAAATAAAAAATTATTGGAGAAATTTTCAGCAAAGAAAACAAAACATCTGTAATTCACTGTTACAAGAAATAATTGATATTTGGGAACGAGGGGTGATGATGGAAAACATAGGACTGAACAGCGAGGTTGTGGTTGGGGGCAAAAAATTTCACATTCAAACACAATATTTAGAGCCAAATGAAAAGATAATCGCTAATATTTTTGATGATGGCAAGGTTCTGGTCACCAGGGAATTAGCAATAGAATGCAGTACTCCGGCTAAAGATATAAAAATTGATATCAATCAGATGCACCAGGACATGATTGCCGACCTTGAGATGGTCTTTTTTATTTCTGAAAAAGTTCGTACGGTCCAGCATTCAGCGTCCAATAATAAATTGGGCAATGTTTTTTTAAGTAAAAATTTATTTGATGAAGCAGTCAGAGAATTTGAAAAAGCAATTGAAATTGACCCGGAATTAGGTGAAGCGTACAATAACCTGGGGTATGCTTATCTGAAGCAAAAATTTTATGATAAAGCAATTGAGACTTATTTAAGAGGAATCGAAAAAAAGGTTGATTATGCTGATTTGCATAATAATTTGGGATACGCATATTTTCGCTCCAATAAGCTTGCTGAGGCAATATATCAGATAAAGTTAGCGCTTCAGAAAAATCCGAAATATGTCAACGCAATATTCAACCTTTGCCTGGTGTATTTGCATTCATTAGTCAATGAAATTGAAGCTCCAGAATTGCCATCGCCGGATGAACGAATCGAAACCGCAAAAGAATTGCTAACCAGTATCGTGGACCAGGGACAATATTTTAAAACCGAATACCTTGAAACGTCCATCGAATGTGTTGGTAATGGGGATTTTGCAGCAGCGGCAAAAGCATTAGAACAAGCGGAATCCGATCTTCCACAAGCCGTTGATCTCGATTGCGAGTCGAAATTTTATTTGAATTTTATGTTTGGTGGCAAGGGGAAGGATGATGGTTATATCCAGGAATATACTAATGAACTCAAAACAGCGGTAGCGGATCATCCCGATTATGCTGATTTGCGGAATAATTTAGGAATTGCATATTTGATCCAGTGCAGGAATCTATTTCTAAATGCACTGGAAGAATTTCGCCAGGCGCTAAAAATTAATCCAGAATTTAAGAAAGCTGACAAAAATTTAAAGCTTGCAGAAAATGATGGAAAGGGATTTTTAATCTTGTTACGGGCGATCTTAAAATAGTCCTTTACGAGTGTTCTGGTTGTTTAATCAAGCCTTAACTACATCGTGCGTTAGCCATATAACATACCAGGGAAATGTCGCTTTATTAGTTGGCTCCCCTTCCGATCTTCGTATGAATCCTTTAAGAAAATTTAATATTATTATGTCTTCGGTACAATTTTTGCTCGACAATAAACGATTTGCATCGGTTCGATTATTTTTATTAATTCAAATCATCTTAAGTAATAATTTATTTTAAAATATTTGATGGAGATCACCCATTAGCTGACAGTAATTCATTAGGTTAGTTTAGAAAACAAGCGAAAAATTTTTAAGGAGATTAAATGATGTATCTTTCTGAAACATTTCGATGGAGTGCGGCTGGGATTAAATATATTTTTCTTTTAATTTTATCGATGATGATGTTGACTTTTTTGATAAGCTCAGCAATGGCATTGCCAGCCGATTCCATAGAAGTGATCGCGAAGCATCCAGAGTCAGCAGCAAATTCCATTTACCAGGTGAAATTTTCAGTTTCAAAACCAATCCCGGCAAACGCGATGTTTCGGGTTACATTTCCTCTGGAGTTTGATCTTTCTGATCTTTTAATCGCGGGTTCAACAACGATTAACGGTGGATTTGAAATCGCGGTGGACAAGCAGGTTATCGTTATGAAGCGCTCGGGACTTGGCAAGGAAGTACCAGCGAATCAGAATGCAGATTTAAAATTTGCGATTGTGAGAAATCCCGGTAAACCTGCTGACGATTACAAAATATTAATCGAGATATTGGATGGCGCTGAAAAGAGCATTATTCGAGCAGAAAAAAATCAAAAAATTCTTCCCCGGATTGAATGATCTTCAAAAAATTGAAATATTCATGATGGCGACGCATCAATGAACTGACAACGAATATTAAATTTTGAAAGAGCAGCAAATGAGAGTAGGACATCTGAGAACTGCAACATTAATGGCGATAATTCTCATTTTCAGTGGGAATGTAGTTTTAGCGCAAGGGTCATTAACGAATATTAGCGTGAATTTAAGTGATAATGGTGCCGGAGCTGAGGTGATTTACACATTTACATTTACGACGTCTGCCACAGGCAACGGGTCGATCTCTGGAATTCCTGATAATGGGAAAATAAAATTTGTTTTTCCATCCGGATTTGATGTATCAGGAGTTGATATTGCCCAATCAAAGAACCTGAATTTAAATGGCGGGTTTTCAGGGATCACAATAGCTGGACAAGCTGTGACACTTACCAGGGACGGCTCAGGGAATCCTGTTACGCCTTCCACAGAAGTAAGCATTGCTATCGGTGTCGTGGGAAATAATACGGCAAAAGGAAGTTATGATGTCGAGATCACCACGATGGCAAATAGTGGAACAGAGATTGATGAGGGGACAACGCCCAACTTTTCAATTGCGGCTGGCGCGCTGCATCATTTTAGTGTCGTAACGAGTGGCAATGCTACGGCTGGAGCTAATTTTTTGGTTGCTATGACGGCTCAGGATTTTTATAACAATACCGTGACATCATTTTCAGGGCAAGCTACATTAAATGATAAGACAGGAGCGATGTCTCCAATAATTTCGGGAGCATTTTCCAATGGAACGAGGAGTGAAAATGTAGCGTTTACGAAAAGCTATAGCAACAATCAGGTCACCGTCACTTATGATAATAAAAGTGGCAATTCAGCGCTGTTTAATGTTTTGTCCAGCACGCTGGATCACTTCACGTTTGATACTATTTCCAGTCCCAAAACTGCGGGAACGCCATTCAATATAAAAATTACCGCTCAGGATCAATATAATAATACCGTGACTACTTTCACCAATTCAGTGTCTTTGGCTGATCAGTCCGGTTCCTTGAATATGACGTCAGGAAATTTTACTGCCGGCATTTTAAACAGCCAGAGCGTAAATATTACGAAAAGCAAAGAGGATAATTTCATCACAGCAAATCATTCTGGCAGCGGGAAAAGCGG
>JALOPY010000004.1 GCA_025453735.1 bacterium
AACTTTGAAATCCCGATTCTATCAAATAAAAAAAGGCAACTCTGGTAAGTTGCCTTTTTTAAGCAATATTAGCTATAAAATTCTATTCTTCAGCCTGAGGTTCTGGTTCCTCATCAGCTTTCTCAGTTGTTTTCTTTTTATCTTTATCAGTTTTCTTCTTTTCTTTTTTCTCTTTCCTGACACCTTCAAAGTCCACTAATTCGAGAAAAGCAACCTCAGCCCCATCGCCCTGTCTTCGGCCAAGCTTAATAATTCTGGTGTATCCGCCATTTCTCGAGCCGAACACCGGGACAATTTCATTGAATAATTCTTTAACGACTTTCTTATCTCGAACGGTTTGCAGCACGAGTCGCCTGGCAGCTAATGTTCCCTTTTTAGCAATGGTAATCAATCGCTCCACCATGGGACGAGTTTCCTTTGCTTTTAGCTTTGTCGTTTTGATACGCTTATGCTTGAGCAGTTCCGTTGATAGGTTCGCCAGTGTGGCTTTACGGTGGCTCGCGGTTCGATTTAGTTTATTAAATGACTTTCTATGTCGCATAATATCAATCCTTAGTTGAATCAATAATTTTCAGACTTCAAATATTTATCCACATCCATTCCAAAATGGATGCCTTTTTCTTCTAATATTTTTGTCAACTCTGTCAAAGATTTTCTCCCAAAGTTTCTGAATTTCAGCATTTCCTGTTCATCCCGTTTCACAAGATCGCCTATGGTTTTAATGTTAGCTGCCATTAAACAGTTGTGAGAACGAACTGATAATTCCAACTCATCAACGCTCATTTTCAGCAGTTTTCGGATTCGCAGCATTTCTTCGTCGATCTCAGGGCTTTCTTCATGCTCGGGTTCAATATCAAAATTGATGAATAATTGAATATGATCTTTCAATATTTTTCCGGCATAGGTCAAAGCGTCGTCAGGCGTAATGCTGCCGTCTGTTTCGATTTCGAGGATCAAACGCTCATAATCAATTTTCTGCCCGACGCGCGTATTTTCGACTTTGATACCAACCCGGGTAACAGGCGAAAAAATCGAATCTACGGGAATTGTGCCGATCGGCTGATCAGGTAATTTATTTTCTTCGGCTGGAACATAGCCTTTTCCCCTGCCGATCCTCAGTTCTGCGCGAAATTTTGCATCTTTTCCAAGAGTCGCAATGTGCAAATCTGGATTCAATATTTCAAAATCGGCTGTTCCATCCTGAATATCAATCGCTTTAAAATCTTTCGGTCCTTCGAGATCCAGAACAACCTTATCCGGACGCTTGCTGATCAACTTAAATCGTACTTGTTTTAAATTTAAGATGATTTCAGCAACATCTTCGACGACGCCAGGTATGGTAGAAAATTCATGGAGAATCCCTTCTAAACGAATTGAAGTGATTGCTGCTCCCGGCAGCGAAGACAATAACACGCGACGAAGCGCGTTGCCGATCGTCACACCAAATCCGCGTTCTAATGGTTGAACGGTAAATTTTCCGTAGGTGTTGGTATATGATGACTCATCTAATTCTATGCTTTCTGGCATACGAAAATTTGGCCAATTCATCGATTTCACTCCTCACTTTTGAGGTTATATTTAAAAAATAATCAAAAGCGACATCGTAGCGATATCGCTCATTTTTTCTATTCCTTATTACTTCGAATACAATTCCACAATCAAGGATTCGTTGATTTCAGCAGGAATGTCTTCTCGATTTGGCATCGTTAAAAAAGTGCCTGTTAAAGTTGCTTTATCAAGGCTGAGCCAGGAATACTGCCGATCGTCTTTGATCTTTCGTAATGAAGAGTGAATAGCGCCCATTTTCTTGCTTTTGTCTGTTACCTTTATAACATCCCCGACTTTTACTGAATATGAAGGAATATCAACGATAGTATCATTAACCAGGAAATGACGATGTCTTACTAATAATCTGGCTGTTTTTCGAGAGGCAGCGAATCCCAATCGATAGATCACGTTATCAAGGCGAGTTTCGAGCATGCGCAACAGGTTTTCTCCTGTGACGCCTTTCATCCCTTCAGCTTTCGCGAAATAATTTCTAAACTGACGTTCCAGAATACCGTAGATACGTCGGACTTTCTGTTTCTCGCGAAGCTGAACGCCATATTCCGATTGTTTAAATCTTCTGGTGCGACCATGTTGACCTGGAGCATATCCTTTTCGTTCAAAGGGACATTTGTTCGTGTTGCATTTTGTTCCCTTCAAAAACAGTTTTTGACCTTCACGGCGACATAATTTGCAATCCGGTCCACTATATCTTGCCATCTATATTAAGCCTCCACTAACTTATTATCTTTACCAGTTTTTTTAATTTTATACACGACGTCTTTTCGGAGGTCGGCATCCATTATGAGGTATCGGTGTTACATCCTTAATGGCGGTAATTATCAAGCCAGCAGCTTGAATGGATCGCACTGCAGGCTCGCGTCCAGACCCGGGACCTTTGACCAAAACTTCGACTTTTTGAAGTCCCAGTTCCTTCGCCTCTTTGACAGCCGACTCGGCTGCTAACTGAGCTGCAAAAGGCGTGCTTTTTCTCGATCCCTTGAAACCCAACCGTCCGGCTGATGCCCATGAAATTATATTGCCATAGTTATCAGTTATCGATATAATCGTATTGTTAAATGTCGCTTTGATATGGGCGACACCGGTAGCCTCTACCTTTTCCCGTTTTCGTGTTCGTTTTGCTTTCGGATTAGCCAATTCAAACCTCCAGAAATAGCTTCTGTTTTATCTATCGTTAAAATTTATTATCCTATTTAATAAAAAAATAGTCCACCAAATCTGTGAATGATTTTTCCAGATTATGTTGTTTTCGCCTTTTTCCCAACCCCAACGCCTCTTCTCTTGCCGCCACGCGTTCGCGCGTTGGTGTGTGTTCTTTGCCCACGAACCGGTAATCCGCGACGATGTCGAATACCACGATAACAACCAATGTCCATCAATCGCTTGATATTCATCGAAACTTCTGCGCGTAAACCACCCTCGACCTTATAATCTGCAAGTGCGGTTCGTATCCTTCCCACTTCATCGTTAGTCAAATCTTTTACTCGTGTGTCGGGATTCACCTTTGATTTTTCGAGGACTTCCCTGGATAGCGAGGGACCTATTCCAAAAATATAGGTTAATCCAATTTCCACTCGTTTTTCTTTGGGAAGATCAACTCCTGCAATTCGAGCCAAAATTTCCTCCTGATGATAATATTATTAGTTATTAACCCTGTCGCTGTTTGTGTCGAGGATTTTTGCAAATAACAACAACTCTCCCCTTACGCTTTACTATTTTGCAGCTTTCGCATATCTTTTTTACTGAAGATCGTACTTTCATATTCGCTCCAAAAATTTTTCGAACACCTCGTGTCACTTTTTATTAGTGCTCATCTTGAATTACTTATATCGATAAGTAATTCGCCCTCGTGTCAGGTCATAAGGCGATAATTCTATGGTTACCTTATCTCCTGGTAATATTTTAATGAAATGCATTCGCATCTTGCCAGAAATATGCGCCAGCACCTGATGCCCATTTTCTAATTCAACTTTGAACGATGCATTGGGAAGAGTCTCAATAATGGTTCCATCAACTTTTATTGGTTCTTCCTTTGGCATAAAGATAACTCCGTGAGTTTAAATCCCATCAGTTAAAATATCTATTCCGTTTGCAGTGATGGCAATTGTATGTTCAAAATGAGCTGAGGGCATGCCATCGTCTGTTCTTACGGTCCACTTATCATTGCTATCAAAAAAAACCTGGTAGCCACCCATATTCACCATTGGCTCGATGGCTAAAACCATTCCTGGCTTCAATCTCGGTCCCTGGCGGGGCGGTCCATAATTTGGAATCTGCGGATCTTCGTGCAATCGTCTTCCGACACCATGTCCGACCAGATCTCGAACCACCGAAAAACCAGCTTGTTCAACGTGCGTTTGAATCGAATGTGAAATATCCGAGAGTCTGTTACCGACTTTTGCCGCTTCAAGTCCTTTGTATAGAGCTTCTCTGGTGATGCGAACTAACTTTCTGGTCTTTTCCGGGATGTTTCCTAACACAAAGGTTTTTGCTGCATCGCCAAAATAATTTTGGAACTCGACCCCGATATCGATACTCACAATCTGTCCGGTCTTCAGCTTTCTCTTGCCAGGTATGCCATGCACAACCTCATCGTCGATGGAGATGCAGGCACTTGCTGGAAAGCCTCGATACCCCTTAAATGCGGGAATTGCGCCACGAGAACGAATAAACTCTTCTATTGCATTATCAATTGCTATCGTCTCAATGCCTGGCTCGATGATCTGCTCAATATAATTTAAAGTATCTACAACGATTCGACTGCTTTTTCGGATCAGCTCTATCTCGCGGGGGCTTTTTATAATTATCATTTAACTTCGTTATCTAAAAAATACCTGATTCGTCTCTGTATTTCCGCTATCGTCCCGGTAGCCTCAAAAGTTGTTAGTTTCCCTTGTTTCTTGAAATACCTTTGCAATGGCATCGTTTTTTCGTCGTAAACCTTTAAACGCCGCTTGACTGTTTCTTCCGTATCATCGGCACGCTGAACGATATCTCCCTGGCATACTTCGCAGTTGTTATCGCTCGGTGGAGGATTCGTTATCACGTTATAATCTTTGCCACAATTTCGGCAGACACGACGGCTGGTTAACCTTGCTATAATTTCGTTCTCGGGTACTTCCAGCGCAATCACAGCGTTGATTGGCTTTTTCAAATTTTCAAGGTACGCATCCAATGCAGCCGCTTGCGTGACCGTTCTCGGGAATCCGTCTAAAATAAAACCATTTTGACAATCAGCTTCTGTCAATCGCTGTTGGATTAAGCCGATCATCACATCATCAGGAACTAACTCGCCTTTTTCCATGACCGTTCGGGCTTTATTTCCCAGGTCGGTTCGCTTTTCAATGGCGGTTCGTAATATATCGCCTGTGGATATATTCGGAATGTGATAGCGTTCGCTTAATAATTTGCCCTGCGTTCCTTTCCCTGTTCCAGGAGCACCCAACATGATGAGTTGCATCATTCTACCTCACCGGTTGTTCACGATCGGAGCTATACAGGATTAGGCTCTTCTTCTGCCTCTTAATTTGCTGCCCTTCAAAAATCCGTCATAATGTCGCATTAACAAATGCGATTCTATTTGTTGCAGTGTATCCAACGCCACACCGACGATAATTAGCAGCGACGTTCCTCCAAAGAAGGATGCAAATGTAAACGAAACGTTTGTAAACTTTGTGATAAAGTACGGAAAAATTGCCACAATCGCCAGGAATATTGAGCCTGGCAATGTGATACGTGTCAAAATATTATCAATAAAATCCGCGGTCTTTTTTCCGGGACGAACGCCAGGAATAAATCCACCGTATTTCTTCATATTATCCGCAACATCAACTGGATTGAATGCGATAGCTGTGTAAAAATAGGTAAAAAATACAATCATGCTGCCATAGACTATCCAGTAAATAACCGAAGTATATTCAAAATAACTGGAAACGGTATTGACAAAGTCACTGCCAGGGAAGAAGGTTTTGATCGTGCCTGGCACAAACATAATGGACTGGGCAAAGATTATCGGCATCACACCTGCGGTATTGACTCGCAGCGGAATATGAGTACTTTGACCGCCATAAACTTTTCGTCCAATCACCCGCTTCGCATATTGCACTGGAATCTTCCGCATCCCCTGAGTTAGCAAAACGACAGCGGCAACCGTGACAACCATCAACGCTAAGAGAAAAACTTCAGTCAAAATTGCCCGGTTACCACCGATAACCTGGTCGATTTCTGTTGCAATTGCGTTGGGAAATCGAGCAATGATTCCGGTAAAGATAATCAGCGAAATTCCATTGCCAATGCCTCGTTCGGTAATCTGCTCGCCGAGCCACATGATCAATACTGAGCCGCTCGCCATGGTGATCATGGTCATGATCCGAAACATAAACCCCGGGTTAGGTACCACCATTTGCCCGGAAGCTGTTGTTCCGATACTTTCCAGAAAAACTGCTAATCCATACGCTTGAAGGGCAGAAATCAACACCGTGCCATAACGGGTGTATTGCGTAATTTTCTTTCTCCCTTCCTCGCCTTCTTTCTGTAATTTTTGGAAATATGGTATCACGGCTCCAAGCAATTGGAGAATAATCGATGCAGAAATATAGGGCATGATACCCAATGCGAACACGGTTGCCTGGCTTAATGCGCCGCCGGCAAACATATCGTACAGGCTAAAAATGCCACCGCCTCCCATTTGTTCGAAAAATTGAAACAATGCTTTTCCATTGATGCCGGGAACCGGAATGTGTCCGCCGATGCGATCCACAATTAAAATGAATAGCGTAAATAAAATTCGTTTTTTCAGGTCAGGGATACGGAAAATACTTTGAATGCTTTTCATCATAAAACAGAGATCCTCCCTTGAGCTGCGGTTATCTTTTCTCTGGCAGATTTCGAAAAAGCATGAGCATGGATTTCGATCTCCCGGGTCAGCTCTCCGTCGCCTAAAATTTTAACCGGAACGTCTTGCTTTTTAATGAGTCCCTTTTCAAATAGCACTTGAGGATCAATTTTAGTAATTCTTTTGATTCGCTCTAAATCGCGCAAATTTACAATCTGAATTTCGCTTTTAAATCGGTTATGAAATCCTCGTTTCGGAAGACGGCGTTGGAGTGGAGTCTGGCCTCCTTCAAATCCAATTTTGCTCTTATAACCAGCTCGTGAGCGAGCCCCTTTTTCACCACGACAGCTTGTTTTTCCATGACCGGAACCCGGTCCTCGTCCGACTCGCTTTCTGTTCTTTCTCGATCCTGGCGCGTATGTTAGCGTGCTGAGATTCATAACTTCCTCTATTCTAAATAAGTTTAGATTTCTTCTACTTCAACTAAATGATTCACTTTGAAAATCATGCCCCTTATCTGTGGGGTTTCAGTATGTTCAACTGTTTGATGCATCCGTCGGATTCCTAACGCACGGAGCGTCAGTTTCTGGTTCTTCAAATATCCGATGGGACTTTTTTTCAAGGTGATTCTCAATTTTTTCGCTTTATCACTTTTCATTTTAATTCTCTGTCAGTTTATGATAATGAAGCTTGACCTAATATATTATGAAAGTGGTTTATTAAAAACTTCGTTATAGGTCATACCCCGTTTTTTCGCAACTGCGGTAACATCGAGCAACATTTCTAAGGCTCGCATGGTTGCCTTCACAACATTTTGAGGGTTGGAAGAACCGATCGATTTCGTCAAAATATTTTGAACACCCACCGATTCTAATACCGCACGAACGGGTCCTCCAGCGATAAGTCCTGTTCCAGGGGAAGCGGGTTTTAAAAATACCCTTGCGGCACCGAATTTCGCCATGATTTCATGGGGTACGGTTCCGTTTATGATTGGTATTCGAACCAGATTCTTTTTTGCACTTTCTGTTCCTTTGCTAATCGCGTCGGTAACTTCGTTCGCTTTTCCTAAACCGATTCCTACATGCCCATTTCGATCTCCGACCACAACAATGGCATTGAAGCTGAATCGCCGACCTCCCTTTACAACTTTCGCGACACGATTAATTTGGACAACACGTTCTTTTAAATCAAGTTCGCCAGGATTTACACGCTCAATTTTTTTCACGTAAAAACTCTCCACAATTGTTTTTAATTAAAATTTTAATCCGGCTTCTCGAGCACCATCAGCAACGGCTTTTACTCTGCCATGGTAAAGATAACCATTGCGGTCAAAAACCACTCGCTCAATTTTCAATTCCTGAGCTTTTTTTCCGATGCTTTTTCCGATAATTTTTGCCATATCTAATTTGCTTTTGCTGCTTTTGATTTCATCCTGCACTTCTTTTGAAAGGCTTGACATCCCGGTAATGGTTTTCTGACTTACATCATCAACAAGCTGGGCATATATATGTTTCAAGCTCTTGAAAACCACCAGGCGTGGTCTCTCAGCGGTTCCAGAAACTACTTTATTAATATGTTTCTTTTTTCGCAAGCGAGCAGTTTTTTTAATATTACTTTTTGACCTCATAATCCGTTTGTTCTCTCTTAATTATAAATTGATTCCAATTATCAACAACTTATGCTGCAGTTTTACCAGCTTTACGTTTAATAAATTCGTCCTTATATTTGATTCCCTTTCCTTTATAAGGTTCAGGTGGACGAAAAGAACGGATTTTTGCAGAAACCTGTCCAACAAGCTGTTTATCAATCCCTTTAACGATGATGTTTGTTGGATTTTCTAAAACGATATCGATTCCTTCGGGTGGCTTAAATAAAATTGAATGCGAATATCCCAGGCTAAGCACCAGATTTCTTCCCTTTAACTCGGCGCGATACCCCACGCCAACGATCTCCAGATGCTTTTTGAAGCCTTCTGTTAATCCGACGACCATATTGCTGACCAACGAACGAAACAGACCGTGCAGCGATCGATGCAGCTTATTATTGGTTGGTCGATTCACCTCGATAATCTTTTGTTCCGGGTTATACGCAACCGTAATCGATGGGTGGATTGTTTGCACCAGCGATTTTTGATTTTTTGTAACCGTAATCGTATTCTTTTCAATCTTTATATCGACGCCCTGAGGTACTTCAATTGGTTTTCTACCTACTCGTGACAATGTAATACTCCTTCACCTAAATTACCAGATATAGCACAATACTTCGCCCCCAACGCCATGCTGTCGTGCTTCCCGATCGGTTATTACTCCTTTGGATGTTGACAATATGGCGATTCCCAGGTTATTTAAAACACGCGGAATCTCACTTGAATTAACATATTTTTTCAGACCAGGCTTGCTCACTCGTTGCAGTGATCTGATGACACTATTTTCGTCGTTATCATATTTGATATATATTCGAATGATGCCTTGTTTATCATCTTCAATTTTTAGATAGCTTTGTATATACCGATAATCCAAAAGAATTTTGGTAATTTCTTCTTTTATTTTTGAGAAAGGGATATCTACCTTTGTATGTTTTGCTTTAATTGCGTTTCTTATCCTGGTCAGGTAATCTGCAATTGGATCGGTCATTGACATTAGTTAGTTCTCCATAAAATTATTAATTTGCCTTGTATTACCAACTTGCTTTAGTCACACCAGGAATCTGGCCTTGAAGTGCTAATTCTCTAAAACAAATACGGCAGAGTCCAAATTTGCGATAATAACCTCTCGGACGTCCACATCGGGAGCATCGATTATATTTTCGCACTTTGAATTTTGGAGCTCGTATGGATTTTGCGATCAGAGCTTTTTTTGCCAAGTTGTTTATCTCCTTAACTTCGATACATAAATTTCAGGTAATATTTTTGAATGTTGTTAGTCAGCCTTTCGTGCGAATGGCATTCCAAACATGCTTAACAACGCCAGCCCTTCTTCATCGGTTTTCGCTGTGGTGACGATCGTTATGTTCATACCCCGGATCTTTTCAATTTTATCATAATTGATTTCAGGGAATACAATTTGTTCTTTGAATCCCAAATTGAAATTTCCCCGCCCATCCATCGAGCGATCGGGAAGTCCCCTGAAATCACGCACTCGGGGAATTGCAATGTTAATTAAACGATCTAAAAATTCATACATTCGCCAGCCACGCAGCGTCACAAAACATCCAATCGGCATTCCTTCGCGCAATTTGAAGTTCGATATGGACTTTTTTGCTTTGCTTATTGCTGGTCGTTGACCTGCTATAACAGTCAACTCTTCCAGAGCTGTGTCTAATAGCTTGTTATTCTCAATTGCATCGCCAACCCCGATATTCAGTACAATTTTTTTTAGCGCGGGCACCTGCATAATATTTTTATAGTTGAATTTCTTCCGCAGTCCGGGGACGATTTCGTCTCGATATTTTTTTAGTAATCTTGGAAAATACTCCATTGTCTCGCCTATCTAATTAATACTTTGCATTCCGCTAAGACGCTTTTGTTACAAGCATTTCGCTACATTGTTTACAATACCGAATCCGGGACGTTCGATTTTTTGTCTCATCTTTAATTATCTTCATCCCGGTTTTTGATAATTTATTGCATTTGGGACAAACCACCATTGCATTGGAAGCATTAATGGGCGCTTCTCTTTCGACAATCCCGCCCTGCGGCAACTTTTGATTCGGACGTGTATGTCGTTTGATAAAATTGATCCCTTCGACGATAATCTTATTTTGATCGGGATACACTTTTAATACGCGACCTTGCTTACCGCGGTCATTCCCAGAAATTATCTGAACCATATCATTTTTTTTAATATGCATTATTGCTCCAAAAATAGATTATAACACTTCTGGTGCCAATGAA
The DNA here is from genome assembly GCA_025453735.1 of bacterium. GTDB lineage: Bacteria > Zhuqueibacterota > Zhuqueibacteria > Thermofontimicrobiales > Thermofontimicrobiaceae > JALOPY01. The sequence goes on from JALOPY010000004.1 coordinate 10,293, forward strand.
ACAATTTTCATAAATTGATTTTCACGCAACTCTCGAGCAACCGGACCAAAGATGCGAGTTCCTTTTGGCTCGCTCTGATCGTTGATCAGCACCGCCGCATTCTCATCAAATCGAATGTAAGAGCCATCATTGCGGACAATCTCTTTTTTCGTCCGCACCACAACTGCTCGACTAACATCGCCTTTCTTTATCGCGCTACCTGGAATGGCAGACTTGACAGCGACAATTATAATATCACCCACACGGGCATATTTCCTTCTCGTACCCCCTAAGACACGAATACACATGACTTTTTTCGCGCCAGTATTATCAGCGACACTTAACCTCGTATATTCCCTAATCATTGTTTATCTAATACTCCTACAATATGCAGTTTCTCAAACTTCCGAAATTTTCTATTTTGCCCGTTCCAAAATTTCTACCACGCGCCAGCGTTTTCGTTTGCTTAATGGACGTGTTTCCATAATCATCACGACATCGCCTTCATGGCTTTCGTTGGTCTCATCGTGAGCAACAAACGAACTGGTTTTTTTGATAAATTTGCCATATAATGGATGTCGCACACTCCGCTGAATTGTGACGACTCGACTTTTATTCATTTTATCGCTGGATACGTGACCAATTTTTACCTTGCGATTTGCGCGACTTGTCATATAATTTTCTCCAAATTTGTAACGACTTAACTGATGGGCTTTCGTTTCCCAATTTCATATTCATGCAGAACCGTTTTGAGACGAGCGATATCTTTGCGCAGAATTCGTAATCTCAACGGATTATCTAATTGATGAGTTGCATGCTGAAATCTTAAATTTTGCATCTCTTCCAAAGAATCATCAAGGCGTTGTTTTATCTCAGCCTCTGTGAGTTGAACAATCTCATCTATTTTCATTTCATTAAACTCCGAAATCTGATCTGGATACAAATTTTGTTTTGATGGGTAATTTATGCGCAGCCAGCCGAATTGCTTGTTTTGCGATCTCTTGCGATACGCCTTCAACCTCGAACAGGATTCGCCCCGGTTTCACGACTGCGACCCAAAATTCGGGAGCGCCTTTCCCTTTTCCCATTCTCGTTTCTGCTGGTTTTTTCGTTACGGGTTTGTCTGGAAAAATTCGAATCCACACACGTCCACCGCGCTTTATGTGCCGCGTAATTGCAATACGAGCAGCTTCGATCTGGCGACTAGTGATCCAGGCTGGCTCCAGCGCCTTGATTCCATATTCACCGAATTCAACATTTGAGCCCCGGAAAGCTTTTCCTCTCATCCGTCCTCGATGCTGCTTACGGAACTTTGTACGTTTTGGCATTAACATGATTTTATTTCTCCACTATCAAGCTCTTAATAAGCAGGTTCAAATTTTTCACCTTTACAGATCCATACTTTAACACCAACCACGCCATAAGTTGTTTTGGCAGTGGTATTGGCATAATCGATATCAGCGCGAAGTGTGTGGAGCGGAATACGACCTTCTTTGTACTGTTCGGTGCGAGCCATTTCTGCGCCACCCAATCTTCCTGAACAACAGATCTTAACTCCCTCAGCTCCCATGCGCCGGGCTGACATAATTGCTTTCTTCATCGCTCTACGGAAACTGATTTTCGACTCTAACTGACCGGCAACATTCCTCGCGACTAAAAAAGCATCTAACTCTGGACGTTTAATTTCTTCGATATTTAATTGAATATCCTTATTCGTAACACGCTGTAACTCGACTTTCAATTTATCGACTTCAGCACCTTTGCGACCGATAACAATGCCGGGACGAGCCGTATGTATTGTCAATGTTATTTTTTTTGCGGTTCTTTCGATTGAGATTCTTGATACACCAGCGTTCTCAAGGCGCGCCCGGACGTATTTCCGGATCTTTAAATCTTCGCTTAACTTTTCAGCAAAACTGCGCTCATCGAACCAGTTTGAATCCCAGCTTCGGTTGATGTTTAACCTTAAACCAACCGGATTTACTTTTTGTCCCAAATGATCCTCCTGAATGTCTACTTTTCAATTTCTGCTACTTTGATAGCAATGTGACTGGTGCGTTTACGAATTCGAACCGCCCGCCCCATGGATGCTGCTCGAAATCGCCGGAGGGTTACTCCTTCATCGATGCGTATTTCTTTAACGTAAAGTTCTTCCGGATCGACTTTTGAACTTCCTTCAAGATTCAACATATTCGCAATTGCGGAACGTAATGTCTTCTCTAACGGCTCCGAAGCAGCTTTTCTTGTGAAATGTAAAACGTTCAATGCTTCCCCAACTGCTTTGCCACGAATCAAATCAGCCACTCGACGTACCTTCCGTGGGGACATTCTTATATATTTTGCAATCGCTTTCGCTTCCATTTAATTCTCTCCAAAAAGGCTGACTACAAATTTCAACGATCCTATTGTCGCTCTTACTTGATTTTACTCTTTTTATCAGATTTGCCTGCATGCCCTCTAAATGTTCTTGTCAGGGCAAATTCGCCCAACTTGTGTCCCACCATGTTTTCGCTGATAAATACCGGGATAAACTTGTTGCCGTTATGGATTGCCAGCGTGTGTCCCACAAAATCAGGAGTAATTGTCGAACGTCTCGACCAGGTTTTAATCACTTTCTTTTGATTAGCGTTGTTCAGTGCTTGAATTTTATCAACAAGCTGCTGCGCTATATAGGGTCCCTTTTTAATCGATCGTGCCATAATTTACAAACCTATTTGTTCTTTCTGCTTTTAAGGATAAACGAATCAGAACTTTTTTTCTTACGTGTTTTTTTGCCTTTTGCCAACTGCCCCCATGGTGAACAAGGATGCCTGCCGCCTGATGTTTTTCCTTCTCCTCCTCCCATCGGATGATCGACGGGATTCATGGCAACGCCACGAACTTTGGGGCGACGACCGAGCCAACGCATTTTTCCTGCCTTACCAATCGTAATATTTTCATGGTCAGCATTGCTTACCTGTCCCAATGTCGCACGGCAATCCAATAGAACCAATCGTACTTCACCTGAGGGTAACTTAATTTGAGCATATTTACCTTCTTTTGCGACAAGCTGAGCAGAGGATCCAGCGCTTCGAGCGATTTGCCCACCCTTTCCAATTCTCATTTCGATGTTGTGGATCGTTGATCCCAATGGAAGATTTCGCAATAGCATGTGATTGCCAACTCGAATTTCTGCCACATCAGATGAGACAACTTTGTCATTCACATTCAATCCCACTGGCGCCAATATATATCGCTTTTCTCCATCTGCATAAACTAACAACGCAATCCGCGCCGAACGATTGGGATCATATTCGATCGAAGATACCCGGGCTAAAATACCAAATTTATTCCGCTTAAAATCAATCACTCGATATGCTCGTTTATGACCGCCACCACGATGACGGCTGGTGATTCGTCCTAAATTGTTGCGACCTCCGGTTTTCTTCAGTGACACAATCAGCGAACGTTCCGGTTTCACTTTTGTTACCTCTTCAAAAGTGGAAATCGTCATGTATCGTAATGATGGTGTGGTTGGTTTAAAAGATTTTATCGGCATTTCTATTCTCCAATACCAGGTAATGCTAGCTGTGTAATTATGCACCTTCAATAAAATTGATCGAATCACCCTCGCGCAACGTCACAATGGCTTTTTTCCAATCAGATCGTTTTCCTCTGGTAATGCCGCGACGGGTGTTCATCTGTTTCGATTTTCCTTTGACATTAAGGACATGGACATCTTCGACCGTCACATCAAAACGCGTTTGAATCGCTTGTTTGATAACAAGCTTGTTTGCGTTTTTGTGAACTCTAAAAGCGTATTTTCTGTGAGTTTCCTGTTGTTTTAACATTTTCTCTGTTAAAATCGGTCGCACTAATATTTCATAGCTCTTCATCATGTGGAACAAACCTCTGTAATTTTTTCGATTGCGTTTTGTTGAATTAACAACGTTTCACAATTTAAAATATCATAAGTTGACACATCCGATGCCATTCGGATTGTAAGGTTCGGGATATTTCGCCCCGCCCGTACTGCCAGGGGATCATATTCAGATGTCAGCAATAATACTTTCTTTTTTTGAAGTTTCAAATTCTTCAATATCTGAAATATTTCTTTTGTCTTCGGCTGCTGCAACTTGAAATCTTCAATCACCATTACGCTATTTTGCTGTGCTTTATGAGCATAAGCTGAGACCCGCGCCTGGCGTTTCATTTTTTTAGGCAAACTAAATTCATAATTTCGTGGCTGAGGTCCGAACACTCTTCCTCCGCCGACCCATAAGGGCGACCGTGTCGTGCCCGCTCGCGCGGTTCCTCTGCCTTTTTGGCGCCACGGTTTTTTGCCACCCCCGCGAACATTGGCGCGGTTTTTTGAAGATGCTGTGCCCTGTCGCTTATTGGTCATCTCACGACGAACATCCTGGTAAACCAGGTGGTTATTTGGGGCGACTTCAAAAATTTCTTTTGGGAGAGCTACTGAACCACCAGATGACATCCCATCAGTTTTAAAAACTTCCAATTCCATGATATGTCCATTTAGTCAAATAGTTATCTGTTATTATGCTTGTTTCTTAATTAATACATACCCTTTGATATGACCAGGGACAGCGCCTTTGACGAGGAGCAAATTTTTTTCTGGATCGACACGGACAACAGTTAGATTTTTGACTGTCACTTGTTCTGCTCCCATTCGACCAGCCATCCGTAACCCTTTGTAAACTCGGGAAGGGTAGGACGATTGTCCCAATGAGCCTGGGGCACGATGTCGATCACTTTGACCGTGGGTTTTTGGTCCGCCAGAAAAATGATGTCGTTTCACACCGCCGGAAAAACCTTTACCTTTCGAGATACCCAATACTGCGATTCGATCTCCCTCTGAAAATATATCGACCTTGACTTCATCGCCTAACTTGAAAGATAAATCGCTATCAGAGAAATCAAATTCTTTTACTATCCGTTGCGGCTTGATCCCGGCTTTGCTGAAATGTCCCATCAAGGGTTTCGGCGTCACTTTTTCTCGTTTATTCTCGAAACCTAATTGCACAGCATCGTAACCATGTTTCTCTTTGGTTCTGACCTCTGTTACATAACAGGGACCTGCTTGCAAAACAGTGACGGTAATATCTTTTCCAGTCTTATCAAACAGCCTGGTCATACCTAATTTTTGACCGATTAAACCTTTCATCTTCTGTCTTCTTAATAAATGATTAAATTTTGATTGTTTTCACAGAATTCAATATTTTAATATTCTGGCAATTTTTCTAAAAACGGCTGACAAAAATATCTAGTTTAAGCTCAATTACACTTTTATTTCAACATCGACCCCAGCAGGCAATTCTAACTTCATCAGCGCATCCACTGTTTTGGGATTTGAATTCAGAATATCGATAAGACGCTTATGAATTCGCGTTTCGAATTGCTCTCGCGATTTTTTATCAACATGGGGTGATCGCAACACGGTATAAACGCTTCGCTTCGTTGGCAAAGGTATCGGTCCGGAGATATGAGCGCCGGTTGCTTTTGCCGTTTGAATGATCTTATCCGTTGACCTGTCAATCAGACGATGATCATACGCTTTCAATTTAATTCTGATTTTTTGCTCAGCCATTTTTGAACTCCAAAAAGATTATTCAATAATTTTAGTCACAACGCCAGCGCCAACGGTACGACCACCTTCACGAATGGCAAAGCGCAAGCCTTCTTCCATCGCAATCGGCGTGATCAA